>NZ_JBNCKS010000034.1:0-56472 GCF_049841635.1 Micromonospora sp. DT44
GTGTCCCTATCAGCGGTCCGCCGACGCCACCCGACCCGGCGACAACACCCCCCGGATCATCCGAACGACAGGGGCAGCAAGTCATACCGGGCCGGGCGACCGAGGGTCCCCGACTGGGGACGATCAAAAAGGTAACGGGGGAAACCGGCGGCCTTGAGGATCCCGCGGATCCTCGACCTCCGCCAGCGCGGCGAACAACCCCTGTTTGGCTGCATTGGAGATGGTGGTCAGGCACGGCAAGGGCCGGGCGCGCGCCGCGGCAGCACGATATCGGTCAGTTCTGTTGACATCAACGGGCGCGGTCCTGCCTCGGTCACGATTGTCTCCCGCAACACCAAAACCACCAATAGGCCGCGAGCGTCCTACATGGACTCACCTCCGGAGCAGGACCACCCAAAACCCCACCTCAGGAACCCCTCAACTGACTGCGTAAAGCTCTGCCTGCCGACTGTGAGAATCGAAGCCTGCGGCACCTCCAGCCAGCGCGCAAATTAGATTCCGTCCCGCGCGGCGGAGACCATGATTATCGCGTCGTAGCCGTGCGCTTTCATGTCGGTGTTGCCTGCCACTTCGACGACCGTGTCAGCGCGGTCAAAGCCCATTGCTTCCAGCGCTCTGCGCACGTCTACATCAGTCAGCCGAACCTGATACAGGTCTTCGCCTCCATCGAGGGTGCCGTTGATCGTGTAGTGGTCCGTGTCGTACAAGAACGACGCGAAGAAGTTTCCACGTGGGGAGAGTAAGCTGACGGCCCGTGCCATCACCTTCTCCCACGTCTCCATGCTGTCCGAAGCCGAGTCGAGGCAGAAGAATGCGGTGACCACACCGTACTTCCGATCGTTTGGCGGTGGCGACGCGTCCAAGAGGTCGAGATGTTGCACCGAGACAATCTTCTCGCGAAGTGCTTCCTCTCGCGCCGTCACGCTCTCGTTGCTGGCGTCCCGCCCCTCCACTTCCAGTGCGAGACGAGTGAAATCGCTCCAGTTATGCGCAGCGGGGTGCTTATTTTGCCAACGCAGAACCGCTTCTCGGTTGTCGGGCAAAAAGTCAGAAAGAACTATTTCCGACACGTGCGGCACGGCTTGCAACGCTCTCGATACACATGGGCCGCATCCGAGCTCCAGCATAGCTGGCATTCCCTGAACTTTGAGGTACTCTCGCGCCAAGAACTCTGCGAGCTGGACTTCGTCCTGCACGATCTCGGTGTAGAACGTGCTCAGGTAGCGGTCGGAGAATCCTGCATCAACAAGCTTCCCGTAATCCGTGCCGGTTGTTCCGTGTTCGGGGTGATGTATCATCTCAGATCCCATCGGTGTCGCTCGCAACAGTGAGGGAGGCTTCGACTCTGGCTCCCATTTCGTTAATTTCGTCGATCACTGACCACAGATCTTCTTCCCGTAAGAGCGGGTTGAGTAGAGTTAGTTTCATACAAACCCTTCCCCGGATGCGTGTGGTCGCGATCATCGCCCGACCATCGCGCATCAGTCGCTGGTGTATCTGCCGGTTCACGTCGTCGCTGAGCTGCTCAGCGGCTGTCCTGTACCTGAAGACAAGGCACCCCAGCTCAGGCTTGTGGAGCAGCTCCAGTCGGTTATTAGCATCGATCATGACTCGGCCCCGCTGCGCGAGATGAAGAACGCGCCCGATCATCTCATCGATGCGTTGCCTACCTAAGGTTCTCAATGTCAGCCAGACCTTCAGGGCATCGAATCTCCTGGTGGTCAGCAGGGATTTGTCAACAAGATCCGGGATGCCGGTGGCTTTGTTCTCCAGGGGATTGAGATAATCCGCGCGATGTGTCGTCAAGCCGAATCGCGATGAATCCGCCAGTAGCAAGAGGCCGCAACTTGCCGGTTGCCAGAGCATCTTATGAAAGTCGATACTGACAGAATCGGCGAGATCGACGCCTTCGAGCCGGCTGCGAAACCTCTCCGAAAATGCCAGACCGCCACCGTAAGCGGCGTCTACGTGTAGCCAGATTCCCTCTTGCGCGGCAATTTGAGCGCATTCCATCAAATCATCGATCGCTCCGAAGTCTGTCGTTCCAGCCGTCGCTACCAGTGCAATCGGGATATCCCCTTCGCGCCTTAATCTATTGAGTGTCTTTCTGAGTGCAGCCGTCACGATACGATGATCGTCATCGACATCCACTCGGACGACAGCGTTGGTGCCCAAGCCCAGTTGG
This sequence comes from Micromonospora sp. DT44, assembly GCF_049841635.1. Lineage (NCBI taxonomy): Bacteria > Bacillati > Actinomycetota > Actinomycetes > Micromonosporales > Micromonosporaceae > Micromonospora > Micromonospora sp. DT44. The sequence goes on from NZ_JBNCKS010000034.1 coordinate 2,186, forward strand.
GCCGCCGCTTTTTCGATCGAAAAATGGGCGGCCTCTGAGCACACGATCCGAAATCTGTGAGCATCTGGCGGCAGTCCGAGGCGCTTGGCCGGCCAGTCAAGGTTCAGGTCGAGCCAGTGGTCGCGTGCGAGAAGCAGTGCGGCGTAGTTGGAATGAGTGCCACCAGGCGTGAAAGTGCCGTCGGCGGATTCAGGTAGGCCAAACTCTCGACAAATCTGGTCGATGAGCGCCTGTTCGATAATGGTCGCGGCTGGCGATGTTTCGAATACGTCCAGAGATTGATTTAATGCGCTGATAAGAATTTCTGCAAGTAGTGCAGGAATTGCCGGTGGAGCGAGGAGGTGTCCAATAGTTCTGGGATGCGAGAGTGATACTGAGTTACGGATCAGAATTTCGAGATCCTCTGTGATCCGCTCAGCGTCGGTGCCGGCGGAAGGGAACGCATCGATGGTAGCGAAGACGGCAGCGAGTTGCTCCGGTGACAAGCCACTGTAGGGATCCTTCGGTGCGTGCTGCGTCACCACTCTCAGTACGGTCGCCGCCGCGGTAAGGTGCCCATCCAAAGTCGACCCGTTCAAGAAGAATTTGTCGAAATCGTTAGCTTCCTTGCTGTCGGTGAAATGGCTTTTCCGCTGATCCCGGGAGCCGCCAACGTCAGTCGCGCCGTCAGCGGCGTCATCTGCGGATTCGCTTATTGCGCGTTGAGTCATGCTAGCGATCGCCTCCGGAATGCGGGGCCGCTTGGCGGGCCAATATTCGGCGAGCGACCGAAAGGCCGCTCTCAATTGCTCCATCGATGAAGCCGTTCCAACCGTTGGCAACGTCCGATCCGGCGAGGAAAAGGCCACCGTCTGGCTGCTGTAGTCCATGCAGGTACCTAGACATCAGCTCCGGACCGGGCATCGACCAGGTACCCATACTTCTGGAGTCCCTGACCCAATCGTGGGCCCGATGGTCGATGACCTCGGCATCCGGCATAAGGCGACGAACGCCGTCAGAAACACTTTCTGCACTCGCCAGGTCTACGGAGTCGGAATCTGATCCGAATGCAAAGAAGATCGTATCTTCCCCGAGCAGATACTCCGACTGCAGCCACGTGAACGGCAGTGAAGTGGCTCCAGCGCCGAAGTACTCATGGCGCCCTTTGATCTTAACCCAGGCCTTCACGCCGTGTGATGGCTGTCCCGCCTGTATCGCGGCGGACTTCAATGAGGAGAGTTCAGGAAGAAACTTGATACCCGACATGGTGTTCAACGGGATGGCGCATATTACGTTGCCCGCCACAAAGGACTCGCCATCAAGCGTCGATACCTCGATCGATTTGCCTGCCTGCGATACCGACGATACCGCCTTGCCGAGGCGAATGTCCGCTCCAGTCATTTGCGCGTCAAGAGCGAGCGCATCGATGAGGCTTTTCGTCCCAGATTTGATCTTGTACCTATCGACGCAATCCCAGAGGAGTTCGGGCGTGCCACCGGACAAGGCGTACCACCGAAGTACAGCAAGTAGTCCGACCTCCTCAAGGTGCGCGCTGCAACAGGTGGCGAGCGCCGCTTCGGTCAGAACCGCGGTATCAGGGTCGAGGTCAAGGCTGTCGAGCCGATCACGAACTGTCATCGACTCGACTCCCGACACATCTATTCGGAGCGGGTCGTGCGGTCGGGCGAGTAGACCGTAAGCGTCAGCGCAGACCCTCCGCACGCCATCATTGATGCGATCGACGGCGTCGTCGACGGCACCGGTTCTGAACTCGTCGCCAACCACCCAGCCCACCTGTGGAACGATGTCCGAGGCGTGTCGCTGATCCGTTAGGTCGATGCCGGCAAACACGCGCGAACGTGGGCCCTCGTCGGCGGCGACTCCGCTCTCCGCCAAGGTCAGTCCGTACCGGGTGATCTCGGTCCACACATGAGGCTGGTGCCAGTGGACCCACGCGCCGCCCAGTTCAACCTGCTTGCCTGAGAACTCCTTCGTCCACGTTCGGCCGCCCAGTCGGTCGCGCGCCTCCAAGACCAATGTCTGAAGCCCAGAGTTTTGCAGCTCACGCGCAGCGGTCAAACCGGCGAACCCGCCACCAATCACGATGACGTCAGTTGCAGAAGAGGACATTACTCTCCCTTCCAATAGTCCTGGATCGAGCCAAATGATCGATACGACCTGCCGTCATCCCCGCTTGGCGCGAATTGCGCCCGGCCGGTCGGGTGCCCTGATGCGCGCATCCGCGGCATCTGGTCTGTCCGTTACGGAACTCGAAACGGGTGGTCACCCGTGTAGATGCGAGTGGGTCTACACGGATTCGTGCCACTGTGGAGAACGGTTTGTGGCACCGTGCTCATTGGCGGGCGGCTACCAACGGGGCCTTGGACTGTCATCCGTGCTCCTTCAGCCAGTGGCAGCATCGAATTCACTAAATGCAGTTTAAGGGCGCGGTCGGTGACCTTGAATTTGACGACGTCGGTGTCATGTGGGCGGAGATGTTCCAGCCTGCGTGCGGACCCGTGGGTCCGCTGCGGACTTCTTGGGTGATGTCACGGGATCGGCCTCGTTCAGTTACTCAACGGGTTTTCGTCGCCCGACGCCCTCTTGTCTGGCGTCTGTCGGGCCATGTCGGTTCGCGTCGTGTCTTCTGATGTACATCGTGGTTCCGACGTCAGTGCAAAGTGGCACTCCAGACCGGGCCGAGCAGCTACGTCTGCGGCTGATCGAGGTCGGCGAGCGGTTGTTGGTAGGTATAGTCCGGCGTTTGGATCATTGGGTCAAGGGCGAGTTTTGTGAGCGCTGCCCGCTCATCGACGGGGCCATTGACCTTGCCCCTTCAGTAAGGGCTGTCCTCGGACCGGGCTGACAGCTAAGAAGTGCCTTCTGATCTCGGGGTATAGGGCTGTGGAGAGTCCCAAGCTCCTGTCCTGGAAGGCACTTGCTGGGTGAAGGTTGCCGCAACGGGTCCGAAGATCGTTGTGATCGGCGGCGGGCGGGGCGTAGTGGAGCACGTCGGTGCCTGGCTGCTCGCTGATCTGGCCGACGGCACCCAGTGGACCGGCGAAGCCCTGGCCGGCCTGCTGCACGAAGGCCGAGCCGGGTCGAGCACTACCGCCAACCACATCACCGTCCTGGACCGGGCCTCGCGCTGATCCCCGACGTCGTTCGGCAGGGCTTCCCGATCCTTCTGCGTGCCGGTTCGGCCGGCAGTAGCCACGGCTTCGTCGCCCACATTCGGACTCTGCGCCAGCAGCAGCACCTGGACATCCGGTTCTGCGTCGGCGCTTCGATCACCGAACCGGTCCGGACCGCGATCCAGGCCCGCCACCGGCTGGCTCCCCGCCGTCGACCCCCGGGGTGACCGACGCCAAAACGCCGAGGTCCGCGAAATCACTGCCCTGTGCGACGCCGCCTGCTGGCCCGAGGAGAACGGCTTCCTGGTCCGCAGCGAACGCTCGCACCCCCGGCGCTCAACTGACCATGTTTGACATCGTCGGGGGTGGCGGCACCAGGTCGTCCCCACCGACAGCCCACCGGGCGACGGCAGCATTCAACACCTTGAGGTCCGCCACCGCGCTCACGTCCACGTCGAGGACCGCATCCGCTGTGGCGAGGGCACGGTCGGTGTCGTTTTGGTTGGTGTCGACGGTGACCAGGCGGGCTTTGGCCAGGAGTTCCAGGCCCGTGTAGCGGCGTTCCTCGGTCCATTCATCGGTCTGCTCGGGCAGGACCGCGCCGACGAGGCGGATGATCGCCGCCGGTTCGGGAAGAGCCCGAAGACGTCGGTGCGGCGGATCTCCCATTGTTCAGGCGTTCGTGCGGGTTGTTCGACCAGATCTGACGCCAGATCTCGCGCGGGAAGCCGGTGAAGGCTAGGAGGTCGTCGTGGGCGGTGTCGAGGTGCTCAGCCGCGGTCGGAACTTCGCCTCGATCGTTGCGACGACCCGCCGGAACAGAGCGGCGTCGGCGTCGGCGTCGGCGTCGGGCCGGTCGAAGATCGTGCGGACCAGGGTGGCGATCCACGGCTGCGCCGACTTCGGCACTTTCGTGAGCAGGCTGGGCAGGTAGTGAGTGCGGCATCGTTGCCAGGTGGTGCCGGGCAGGGCGGCGACGAGGCCGCTGTGGGCGTCGGAGATGACGAGCTGGACGCCGGACAGTCCGCGGGCGGTCAGCGACCGCAGGAACACCAGCCATCCAGCGCCGCCCCCGTCCGAGGCGACGTCGACGCCGCGGACTTCACGCTGGCCGTCGGCGTTGACCCCGACCACGATCAGGGCGTGGACGTTGACGGTCCGTCCGGCCTCGCGGACCTTCATCGTCGACGCGTCCATCACACGAACGTGTAGTGGGCGGCGTCCAGGGGCCGGTTGCGGAAGGCCATCGACCTGGGTGTCGAGGTGGGCGGCCATCTCCGATACCTGGGACTTAGACGGCTGCCGGATGCCGAGGGTCTCGACCAGCCTCTCCACCCGCCGCGTCGATACCCCGAGCAGATAGGACGTGGCCACCACCGAGAACAGGGCCTGCTCGGCCCGCCGCCGGTGGGTGAGCAGCCAGTCCGAAAAGTAGCTGCCGTGGCTGAGTTTCGGGATCGCCAGGTCGATCGTCCCGGCGCGGGTGTCCCACTCCCGAGGCCGGTAACCGTTGCGGGGGTTGACCCGCTCGTCGCTGCGCTGCCCGTAGCCCGCACCGCAGATGGCATCCGCCTCGGCGGATATCACCGCCTCCGCGAACGTTTGCAACACGTCCGGCGACGCGCCTGCGATCTGCTCGCGCAGCAGGTCAACAGGGTCCACCGCTCTCTGAAGCGGCCATCGCGTCCTCTCTTCCTTCTCTGACTTGGTCGTTTTGAGGGATCGACGCGATGACCCTCTCTCATCTACGCAACATGCCCATCACGCGCAAGTCGTACACCACTCCCGTGGACGCAACTGGTGTAGGGGTTCGAAGTCCCCTCAGCCCCACCAGCAGGGCAAGGGCGGTTCTCGGGTGGTTGAGCGAGTCGTTCCGGGAGAGGGCATTGCTGCACAGTTGCCCGTCCGGGGTGCGGGCCTGGAACTGGCCGCCGAGACCGTCGCGCAGCTGGCTCATCCAGTTCCACATGGTGTCGGGATTGGCCTGGAACGCCCGGTAGCACATCGGGTCCTGCTGCTGCATGGCCGGGTTCGTGTGCTGGTTGCCCCAGGTCTTCCAGCACTGGTAGGCGCGAGTCGCCGGGTTGATGACGGTGCCGTGTGCCTGGGCCGCGCCGACCGAGGGCAGTGCGCCCGCCACCATGGCGAACAGCAGGATCAGCGCCTGGAGGGACCGACGGACGGTTGACCGGGGTCGTCCGCCGGATTGATCGGAATTGGTTGAACGCACGGTTCATCCTCCGTTCTCGGGGGTGATCGGGATGGGAACGCTCCCAAACCCACTGTTACATCCATGTGTCTAAATATCAATGCTAATCTATATAAAATGGGATATGAGGTGGTCAGGGTGGACGCCGCCGATCGGAGGAACCTGGTCAGAGGCCGGCTGCGGCGTCGTACCGGCGACGCTGGTCGGCCATCTCCGACTGGGTCAACGCCTCCTTGAGCGCCAATTCCTCGTACTTGTCCGGGAACATCTGCCGAAGTCGGTCGACGAACATGACATCGGCGGTCGCCTCGACCACCTGGATGCCCGGAGGATTGGTCGACATGTCCATGATCACGGGACCGGCCAGCTTGACCGCCACGTCCCAGGGGCGCTTCTTCTCGGCGACGCCGCACAGGTGGAAGCCGTAGACCGTCCGCACGTCGGTCAGCGCGGCGGCGTCGGTCGGCTCGTACCCGTAGACGCGGACCCCGCAGATCACCGGCGGCTTACCCTCGGTGGCCGCCTGCTGGGCGCCGTGGCCGGCATGGTTGTGCTGCCCCGGGTCGGCCTGTTCGAGCGTCGTCCGCATCCGGGCGGTGATCTGGGCCTGCAGGTCCGCCGGCTTCGCGTCCTGGTCCGCCTGCCTGACCAGTACGACCGCGCCGGCCGACACCGCCAGCAGGATCACCGCCACCCACACCAGGCGGTTGCGATACCACCTGGCGGCATTCTCTGGGGAACTCATCATTGCCTCTCACCTCGTCGCCGGTCTCGGCGTCCTCGCGGACCGGACCGGACGCCCCGGCGGGCACGTCGGCCATCGGGGGCATCTGTCGGGGGCGCGTACGACGGGAACAGCGAGCGGTCCGTCGTCACGGAAATGACCCGGTTGTGCGACAGGCGAGCGTCTGCCCAATCGGCGCGCTGCCGGCACTGCGCTGCTCCCGCGCTGGCCAATTCCAGCGCGGTTGCCCCCGCGCTGTGGCGATACGAGCCATTCCAACACGTCTGGCACCACTCTGGCAACATCGACGTACGTCATTGCAAAATCGGCGCGGCGGTTAGGCGAACCGTTCGGTCGTCACGGTGATCAGCCCCTGCTGTCGCAGCAGGTTCGTGAGGTTCATCAGGGTCTCGCGTGCGGGCAGGACCAGGTGGTAGTCCAGCGCGCGGCCCGAACGTGGGTCGATGATCACGCGTCCGATCCTGAGGCCCCCGCGGATCCGGGGCAAGGGCCCTCCACCCGTCCATAGCAGACCGCGAGCCGGCAGGACCGATCACGTCGCTCATCGGACAGGCCGCAACCCCGGGGCGGCTTCAGGGGTGCATCTGGCATAGGTCGATGCCCGGAAACGCCGGGCTCCACACGGGGAGAAGAAGATGACGTACACCGCTCGACGCAGGTTGCTCGCCGGCACCGCCGCTGGACTGTTGACCGCCTCCCTCGGGGTCGCCCTGTCCTCGACGGCGACCGCCGCACCCGCGAGGACCACCGCCGGCGCCTGCACGATCAGCACGCTGCCCTACCCGACGGACACCTACCGGGCCGAGGCGGACGCCATCGACCCGTCGGGTCGCTTCGTCGTCGGGTCCGCCCTGCGGGTCCTCGACACCGGCAACCAGAACGTGCTGCTGTTCTGGGACGGGCAGCAGCTCACCGAGACCGAGATGCCCGGCCGCAACGGGGTCAACCCGGTCGACGTCAACGAAAGCGGCATCGTGATCGGCAACGGTTGGGCGGACGGCGGCATCAGCCAGCCGTGGACGTACCGCGACGGGAAGTTCGAGCAGTTGCCGCTGCTGCCGTCCACCGCCATCGTCGTCAGCGCCATCAACGCCGCCGGTGACATCGTCGGTTACGGCTCGGACATCGTGCCCGGCGAGTACGTCGGGCTGCGTTGGCCGGCCGCCCGTCCGGGCACGGTCGAGGTGCTCGACGCGCCGGTCAATGCCCAGCCGGTCGGGATCACGCGGAACGGGACCATCGTTGGTCAGGCGGGACCCTTCGGCGACTGGACCGGATGGGTCCGCCGCCCGAACGGCAAGGTCAAGCCGCTCGCGGTTGCCGGTGGTGGGTCGACGGTGGTCAACGCCGCCGGGGGCCGTTGGGCGATCGGCCAGGTTTGGCTCGGCGGTAACAACCCGGCGAAGGTCCGGTGGGACCTGCGCAACGGATCGCACACGATCCTCGACCCGGAGGCGGGGCTCGACGACGTGAACGCCAAGGGCGTCGTGGTGGGCGGTGCCCTGGTCACCCGTGGCGCCACCTCCCGGGTCCTGCCGGGCGGCGGTACCCGGATCAACATCGGCGCCCGGTCCATCGCCGACACCGGTGCCATCGTCGGCTTCCGGAACGCCGACCGGGTGACCCCGGTCCGGTGGACCGGCTGCTGACCTGTCAAACGCGTGGGGCCGGTCCGATCATCGGGCCGGCCCCACCAGCACGTCAGGGCCGCCAGGAACCCGTGGTCGCGAACTGGTGCTGGTACTCCAGCACCCCCGACATGTCGTGCACGTCGAACACCACGCTGCCGGTACGTCTGCTGCCCGCGGCCAGGTCGTTGCCGGCCGGGATCGGCTTGCCGCAGCCGGAGAAGGCGCCCGTCACCGCGTTGGTCTCGGTGCCGTCGGCGGCGACCCACTGGAAGAAGAGCGGGTTCGCCGAGCCGGTGCCCTTGGTCACGGTCACCGTCACGTCCGCGATCACGAACATGCCCTCGTCGGGCTTCAGGCCGTACGTCTTGCAGGGCTTCGTGGCGGTGTGGAACTTCGTCACGGTGATCTCGACGGTGCCGCCGTTGTCGTCGATGACGAGAGTGTCGCCGACGGACATGTTCCGGGCCCTGCCGGCGGCGACTGATGGTACGGGCGAGGGCATGACCCCGGCCGCCGGCTGCCCGGCGTCGCTGGTGACGTCGGGGGTGGGCAGCGCCTCGGTCACGTTGTTGGCGGCGTTCTTCGCGCCGATGACGACGGCCACGATGCCGCCGGCGCAGAACAGCAGGGCGAGCACGGCCGTCGTCACCGCGACGGCGACCACGGTCCGCTGCGACGTTGTCGTCGGCGGGACGGGCGGTGGCATCGTGAGCGGGTGGCCCGGCCCGTCGCCCTGCGGGTACGCGGCGCCGGAGTACGGCGGCGGTACCGGCCCGGTGCCCGCAGCCGACCAGGGGCTGGGCGTCACCGGCGGAACCGTCGGGTCTGCGGCGGACTGCTGCGGTGTGGCCGGGAGCTGCGGCTCCGGACTCGGCTGCTGAAGGTCCTGCGGTCCGACGGGGGGCTGGGGGTGGGTCACCGTACTCCTTGACGCCTCGTACGTGCGGTTCGGGAACGCGCCGACGCTACCTCGCGGCGCCGGGCGGCCGGTCGGCACGCCGGCCCGCGTCCCACGGCCCCGCAGCCCGCCGCGGTGGCCAGCGTGGACGGTGCCGGTCAGCGCGGTGCGAGGACGGCAGCGGTGCGGACCAGGCCGTCGGCGACCACGAACCGGCCGTGGATCGTGCTCGGCGGGTCCGCGACCTCCGCGACCTCCGCCGCGTCCACCCGCGCCGGCGCGATCCGAGCGGTGAACGTGCCGGCGTCCGGGTCGATCTCCAGTCGGGCGTCGTGGAAGTCCAACCAGGACCCGACGACCGGGTGCCAGACCTTGTAGACGGTCTCCTTGGCGCTGAAGAACACGATCGGCCACCGGATGCCGAAGGGAAGTCGCGCGTAGTGCTCCTCCTCCTCGGGCAGCAGCACGAGTCGGCGTACCCCCGCGTCTATCTCGCGGTGCTGCTCGGCGTCCATGCCGACGGACCGCACGTCGGTGGCGCGCGCCGCGGCGGCGGCGCAGTAGCCGGCGGTGTGGGTGATGGCGCCCACCACGCCCGCCGGCCAGACCGGCGCCCGGTTGGCGGCGCTGGGCACGGCCACCACCGGCAGGCCGAGGTCGGCCATGGCCCGGCGGGCACAGACCCGGCCGGCGGTGAAGTCCCGTCGACGGGTCTGCACCGCCTGGTCGCCGAGACACGCCTGCTCCGCGTCGAGGAGGTCGCCGGTCCAGTCGTCGGGCGCGGCGACCGCCACGGCGACCGTTGGCGGCAGGAGATCACGCACGGCGGGGCCCTACCGCCGAGTAGCGAGCAGGCGTTCTCTGGACCGTCAAATTTCTGACTCCCACGACCGGAGAACGTACCGCAAAGATGTAACACCGGAGGGACGCGTCGCGCTCTCCATGATGGCTCCGGGGGGACCACCATCAAGAGCTGCCGAGTCCCGTGAGCATCTGAAGGAGCTGCGATGAGCGATGGCGCCGAACGGCCAGGGGGTCGGGCCGACGACCACGCACCGACGACCCCGGGCTGGAACTGCGGCTCCTGCGGCGACGAGTGGCCGTGCGCGACGAAGCGCGACCGGCTGCTGGCGGAGTACGGGGGTGACCGCGCGATGCTCAGCGTCTACCTGGGCTCCTGTCTCGCCGCCGCCGCCGAGGACCTGCGGGCAGCGCCGGTGATGTCGTTGCAGGGCCGCTTCATCGGTTGGCTGCCGCGGGGGACTCGACGAAGCTGAACCGCCGGTGGCCCCGCCCGACCGGGCGGGGCCACCGACGGACACGGCCGACTCAGGCTCGCCGGGGCCGCCGGGTCAGAGCGAAGCCGACCACCCCGGCCACCGCGGCGAGCACGCCGCCGATGCCGGTCCAGATCCAGCGCGAGCCGAGATCCGGCAGCCAGTCCGTCAGCGAGCCGTCCTCGTCGTCGGCCGCCGGCTCCGGCGTCGGTACGGCGTTGAGCACCGTGCCCGCCTTCGTGTTCGGCACCAGCGGTGCGGCCAGCTCGCCGTCATCGGCTGAGGCGCCCCGGTCGGTGACGACGCCGACCAGCAGGTCCACGTCGACGGGTGCGCCCAGGTCCGGCTCGGGCAGGTCGGTGACCGAGAGCCGGACCACGTACGTGCCGGGCAGCGGGTCGGCCGACCACGGTTCCGCCCAGGGACGGACCTCGCGCAGGGTGCAGCCCAACGCCACGCTGGACGCTTTGCCGTCCACCGTCGGCGTCTGCGCCCCGGCGGTGCACGCCTGCCGCCGGCGCAGCCCGTCGAACACGTCGATCGTCCACGTGGAGGCGCCGCTGCGTGCCTTCGGGAAGGTGACGGTGGCGTTGATCTCGTGGACCTGCCCGGCCGTCGCCGTGAACGACCAGTACAGGTGGTCTCCGACCGAGGCGTCCACGCGTACCGGCTGACCGGCGGTGATCGGCGTGGCGGTGAGGAACGAGGTGCCGGCCCGGGTCACCGGAGTGGCGCCCGGCGACGGGGTGGGGGCGGCCACGGCCGCCGCGGGCAGTAACGCGACCCCGCCGGCGGCGAGCAGCGCCGCCAGCGACCGGAACAGTGCGGTACGCATCAGTTCTCCCTCCAGGTGGCGACCCACCAGCGGGTGAGCAGGCCGGCGATCAGGCCGGTGAGCAGACCCGCCACGGTGAGCAGGGCGAGCAGTACCCAGCCACGGCCGAGATCGGGGCCGTCCGGAGCGCCGGCGGCGGCGACCACGTCGATGGTCAGCTCCACCGGCATGCCGGGCGTCGCCGCGGTGCCCGGGCGTGCGGCGAACGAGTTGCTGACCACCAGGCAGACGGTGGTGGGCTCGACGGCGGGAGTCGGACTCGTCCCGGTGGCGTCCCTGTCGTCGGCGGTGGTCCCGTCGTCGGTGCTGGCCTCGTCGTCGGCGGTGGCCGACCAGCGCAGACCGGCGGAGAGCACGTCGGCACGGCCGCTGCCGGCGTCCGCGCCCCGGACCAGTTCCCGTCCGTCCGCCGCGGTGGCCCGCAGCAGCACGCCGTAGTCCCGGTTCACCGGCCGGTCCAGCGCCATGCTCACCGACGCGCGCAGCTCCTGACCGGGGCGTACGGGCACCCGGTAGTAGCGGTGCTCGGAGAACGACTCCCGGTCGGCGTACACCCCGGGGGCGAGCAGCGGCGCGGACCCGCAGGCGTCCGTGCCGCCGACCACGGTCGGCGCCCGGGTGTGGGTGTCGCCGGCCCGCTCGACGAGCTGTTTGATCCGGCCCGTCAGCTCGTCGGCGCTCTGCGCCGCGGTGTACGTGCCGCCGGTCGCCCCGGCGATGCACAGCAACTGCCGGCGTACCTTCTCGTCGGGTGCGAGGCCGAGCGTGTCGACGACCAGGCTGGTGCCCTGCGCGGCCAGTTCCCGGGCCACCTGGCACGGGTCCGGCGGGGCGCAGGTGTCCTCCCCGTCGGTGATCAGCACGATCCGCCGGGTGGTGGTCCCGGTGCCCAGGTCCTGTGCGGCGGAGCGCAGTGCCAGCCCGACCGGGGTGAATCCGGTCGGCCGGAGTGTCGCCACCGCTGCCTTGGCCGCGGTCCGGTCGACCGGACCGACCGGCACGATCTGTTGGGTGTCCTGGCAGCCGACCTTCTTGTCCCTGCCCTTGTAGGTCGCGCCGAGCACCCGGATGCCGAGCTGGGTCTCCTCCGGCAGCGCGTCCACCACGTCGTTGAAGGCCTGCTGGGCCACCGAGATCCGGCTGCGTCCGTCGATGTCCGCTGCCCGCATCGAGCCGCTGACGTCGAGCACCAGCTCGACCCGGGGTGGCTCGGCCACCTGCTCCTCGTCGGCCGCCGCCGGGACCGGCCCGGTCAGCGCGGTGGTCGCCAACAGTCCGAGAAGGACGGCCGCCGATCGTCTGATGTTGATCACGGCCCGCAGTGTAGTGAGATCCACTTTGGAGGGCCGTCGGGGTGGTTGGTCGTTCCGGACAGCCGGAGCCCCCTCAGGGGGCGCTGGGCCCACGTCAGGTCACCCTCGGTCAACGGCCGGAGGATAGTCCACGGCCCGGCCAGAATCGGTCGGAAATCCGACCCAAGTTGACCCGTTGTGCCGGTGGCGCGCGGTGGTTAAGCTCTTCATGCGCGCCCCAATCGCCCGCTTCCCCCGTGGCAGGCGATCGGGGCGCGCGTCTTTGTCTGGAACTTCTTTGTCTCGAACTTCGCAAGCGCGCATCGGGCCCGCACGCATCACGCGTGCGGGCCCGATGTCCTTCGCGCTGTGCGGCGCGTCGCCTGCCGGTGCTTATATCCAGCGACCGTCGAGCCACATCCGGGCCAGCCAGTCCGAGTACGGGATCAGTTTGCCCACGAAGATCGGGTAGAAGTAGGCGAAGCACAGCCCCACCAGCAGCACGTACGCCCCGGCCGCGATGCTGCCCACCAACCGTCGTTCGTAGCCGGCGTCACCGGGCACCAGGGCTTTCGTCTCACCCACGTCACCGCCGGCCGGGGCGATCAACGCGCCCAGCACGTACACCACGGCGAGCACCAGGAAAGGCAGCGCCGGGGCCGCGTAGAACGAGAACATCGTCCGGCCGTCGAGGGCGAACCAGAACCAGGGCAGCAGACCCGCGGCCACGGTGAGCAGGATCGCGCCGGCCCGCCAGTCCCGACGGGCGATGCCCAACCAGACGAGCGCCACCAGAGCGGGCAGGAACGACCACCACAGCAGCGGAGTGCCCAGCAGCAGGATCTCCGAGGCGCAGGTCGGTGCGCCGCAGGCGCCGTCCCCCGACCAGTGGAAGGCGACCGGGCGGCCGAGCAGCAGCCACTGCCACGGCCACGACTGGTACTTGTGCGGGTCGTCGAGTTGCGCGTGGAAGCCGTACGCGGCGCGGTGGTACTCGAAGAGGTTGACCAGCGCGCCGATCACAGGTGTGTCGCTGAGGGACCCCGTCGGGTACGCCGTCGACGACGCCAGCCGGTAGTAGCCGTCGTCGCTCAGCAACCACCCCGACCAGGTCGCCAGGTAGGTGCCGACCATCAGCACCCCCGCCAGCACCAGCCAGGGCACCTCGTCGAGCAGGGTGTCCCGCCAGGGCCTGCGGACACCGGCCGACCGGCGGAGCCCGACCTCCCAGAGGACGACGAAGAGGGCGAACACCGGCACGAAGTAGAGCGCGCTCCACTTGACCGCGCAGGCGCAGCCGATCAGCACCCCGGCGGTCAGCCGCCACCACGGCCACGTCCGCCAACCGGTCGACGGTCGGCCCGCACGGCCGGGCAGGCTGGGGTCGAGGCCGTCGTCCAGCGCGCGTGCCCAGCGCCGACGCCGGGCGTCCCGGTCGAGCACCAGCGCGCCGAAGGCCGCCAGCACGAAGAACAGCAGGAAGATGTCGAGCAGCGCGGCGCGGGACAGCACCAGGTGGAAACCGTCCAACGCGAGCAGCAGGCCGGCCGCGCAGCCGAGCACCGTCGAGCGGAACATCCGCCGGCCGATGCGGACCAGCAGCAGCACCGACAGCGTGCCGATCAGGGCCGCCGAGAACCGCCAGCCGAACTCCGGCGCGGTGGTGAACAGGTGCCCGCCGACGGAGACCTTCGAATCCGCGTCCTGGTAGCCGAAGGCCCACTCGCCGATGCCGATCAGCCACTTGCCCAGTGGTGGGTGCACCACGTACGACGGGACGTTGTCCTTGTAGTTCCACTCGACGCCCCGGCTGATCAGCCCGTACGCGTCCTTGGCGTAGTACGTCTCGTCGAAGATCTTGCCCTTGGGGCTGGACAGGCCGACGAAGCGCAGGATCGCCGCGATGGCCACCACCACGGCGGTGGCGAGCCACGAGTACGGGTCCATCCGGCTGTCGACGGTGGCGAACCGGCGACGGACCGCAGCGGACACACCCCCGCTGTCGGCAGGCGGCGTCGCCGCTTCCTGATGGGGGCTGGGCTCGCCGGAAACCTCGACCGTTCCTGCCGGCTCGACGCTCGGGCTCTGCGCTGTCGACGCACTCGTCACCCGGCGATCGTAGGCTGCCAGGGTGTCCTGTGGCGCCCGTCGTCCCTGATACCGGTATCCGCTGTCGATGAAGGAGACGATGTCGTGGGTGAAATGTCCGAAGCTGGACGCCTGATCCTGCTCGGCGCCCCGCTCGGCAACCCCGCCGACGCCTCGGTCCGGTTCCGCGAGGTGCTGGCCAGCGCCGACGTGGTGGCCGCCGAGGACACCCGCCGCCTCACCCGGCTGGCTCGCGACCTCGACATCACCGTCGGAGGCCGCATCGTCTCCTACTTCGAGGGCAACGAGGAACGGCGTACGCCCGAACTCGTCGAGGTCATCCTCGGCGGGTACGCGGTGGCGCTGGTGACCGACGGCGGCATGCCGAGCGTCTCCGACCCGGGATATCGGCTGGTCCGGGCCGCGCTGGAGGTTGGCGCCTTGGTCACCGTCGCCCCCGGGCCCAGCGCGGTGACCACCGCTCTCGCCGTCTCCGGGCTGCCCTGCGACCGGTTCTGCTTCGAGGGATTCTTACCCCGGGCCGGAGGCGCCCGCCGGTCCCGCCTGCGCGCGCTCGCCGCCGAGGAGCGCACCCTCGTCTTCTTCGAGGCGCCGCACCGGATCGGCGCGGCGCTCACCGACCTGGCGGGCACGTTCGGTGCGGACCGGCCGGCCGCGCTCTGCCGGGAGCTGACCAAGACGTACGAGGAGGTTCTCCGTCGTCCTCTCGGTGAGCTGGCCCGCTGGGCCTCGGAGACCGAGCCGCGCGGGGAGATCACCCTGGTGGTGGCCGGCGCGCCGGTGACCGCCGCGGAACGCCCCGACGACGAGACCCTGCGCGCCGCGGTCGCCGAGCGGGAGGCCGCCGGACGGTCCCGCCGGGACGCCATCACCGATGTCGCGACCGAGTACGCCCTCCGCCGCCGCGAGGTCTACACGATCGTGCACAGCTGACCCCTCCGCCGCGCTCACCAGGCGGCGGCCAGGAAGCCGAGGGTGATCAGCGTCGGGCCGGCGAGCGCGGCGGTCACCGCCCACCGGCGGTGTCGCCGGCCGGGCAGCCGGGCCGACCCGGTCCACCGCACGATGCCGGCGGCGCAGCCGAGCACCACCACCAACCCGGGCAGCCAGCGCAGGTGCCGGCTCGCGCCGGTGTCGGCGTACGCGGCGCTGCCGTCCGGTCCGGTCATCCGTGCCCGGTGCGCGGTCCCGGGTGCGCCGCCCCCGGCGGGCACGCCACTGACGCGTACGCCGAATGCCAGGAACCGTCCCTCGTCCGCCGTGAAGATCCCCCGGCAACGCTGGGTGAGGCCACCGCCGGCGCAGGAGTCGATGACCACGGTGCCGTCGCGCGCATGCCCGACGGCGAGCCAGAACGGTCCCGCGCTGACCCAGGCGAAGAACGCGGTGACCAGGCTCAACAGCACCAGCACGGCCAATCCGACCAGTGGGTCGGGCGGTACGGCCGTCCGTGCGGTGGCGCGACGACCCGTCGCCGGGGTGCGGGGCCGGGGAGCGGGGTCCTCCCGGACCGGGGTGCCGTCCCAGTGCACCTCCTCGATCGGCGCCCAGAAGGCACCGCCGTCGTCCGGCGGCTCCGTCCCGTCGGAGCGGTACGCGTCCCGGCCGCGGCTCTGCTGACGGACCGGCACCCGGCGCGGCAGCGCGTCCACCGGCGCCCCGGTGGTCGGCTCCACCTCGGCCGTCGCCGCCTGACCCGGTTCGACAGCGGCGGGCGTCGTGCTCCTGGCCGCCGCCGTCCCGGCGTACGAGCCGGCCGGTGGCCTCTCGGCGGCCGGGCCGGCCGGTGGCCCTTCGGCGTACGAGCCGGCCGGTGGCCTCTCGGCGGCCGGGCCTGGCGGGTGCGGCCGGGCCGGGCTGGGCGTGGGCGCAGTCGGGCTGGGGCGCGCCGGGGTTGGCGTCGGTGGCCGGGGGGTGGGGCTCGGCCGCGACCCGGCACCGGCGCGTGGCGCGGGGTCCGGCGCGGCGCCCGGCCGTGGCGTCGGGCTCGGCGCGGGGTCCGGGCGGGTGGCGGCGGTCGGGTCGGCGGCGGGCACCGGGCGGGGTTGGGGCGCGACCGCGCCGCCCCGGGACGCCTCGGACGCCCTGCCGGGCTCGTCGTCGACCGCCGGCCCGGTGGGACGTTCGTCATGGTCCCGAGCCGCTCGTCTGCCAGTCACGAGGTTCATTGCACACCGGCAGCGGGGGCCGAACGGGCAGCTGGACCGCGTGTCGGCGACAAATCGGACCAAAGGCCGAGGGGCTCGGCCCGGTCCGTCGACCCGTCACCCCCTATTGGTTCGCGGGCCCGCCGGACGGGTCACTAGGCTTGCTGCTCATGAGTCACGTTCTCGCGGCAGTGGCCTGGCCGTACGCCAACGGCCCCCGCCACATCGGCCACGTCTCCGGTTTCGGCGTTCCCTCCGACGTCTTCGCCCGGTACATGCGGATGGCCGGCCACGACGTGCTCATGGTCTCCGGCACCGACGAGCACGGCACCCCCATCCAGGTGCAGGCCGACGCCGACGGGGTCACCCCGCGCGAGCTGGCCGACCGGTACAACAGGGTGATCGTGGAGGACCTGCACGGCCTCGGCCTCTCCTACGACCTGTTCACCCGCACCACCACCCGCAACCACTACGCCGTGGTGCAGGAGTTGTTCGAGGGGATGTACCGCAACGGCTACATCGTGCCCAAGACCACCATGGGCGCGATCTCGCCGTCCACCGGGCGCACCCTGCCCGACCGGTACATCGAGGGCACCTGCCCGATCTGCGGCTACGACAGCGCCCGCGGCGACCAGTGCGACAACTGCGGCAACCAGCTCGACCCGATCGACCTGATCGACCCGAAGTCGCGGATCAACGGTGAGACCCCGAAGTTCGTCGAGACCGAGCACTTCTTCCTGGACCTGCCCGCCCTGGCCGAGGTGCTGCGGCAGTGGCTGGACACCCGCGAGGGGTGGCGGCCCAACGTGCTGCGGTTCTCCCGCAACCTGCTCGACGACCTCCAGCCCCGGGCGATCACCCGCGACCTGGAGTGGGGTGTGCCGATCCCGCTCGACGACTGGCGCGACCGCCCCGACAAGCGGATCTACGTCTGGTTCGACGCGGTGATCGGTTACCTGTCGGCCTCGATCGAGTGGGCCCGCCGCTCCGGCGACCCGGACGCGTGGCGGAAGTACTGGTCCGCCGACGGCGCGGGCAAGGACGCCCAGTCCTACTACTTCATGGGCAAGGACAACATCGTCTTCCACTCGGTGATCTGGCCGGCGCTGCTCTCCGGCTACTCCGGTGAGGGCTCCCGCGACGGTGAGCCGGGCGAGCTGGGCCGGCTGAACCTGCCCACCGAGGTTGTCTCCAGCGAGTACCTGACCATGGAGGGGCGCAAGTTCTCCTCGTCCCGCAAGGTGGTCATCTACGTCCGGGACTTTCTGGAGCGCTACGACGCCGACGCGCTGCGCTACTTCATCGCCGCCGCCGGGCCGGAGAGCAACGACACCGACTTCACCTGGGCGGAGTTCCTGCGCCGCAACAACGACGAGCTGGTCGCCGGCTGGGGCAACCTGGTCAACCGGTGCGTCTCGATGGCGGCGAAGAACTTCGGGGCGATCCCGCCGGTCGACCCGGCCGGGCTCACGGAGGCCGACGAGGCGCTGCTCGCCGTCGCCCGGGCCGGCTTCGACACGGTCGGTGACCTGATCGGCCGGCACCGGCAGAAGCAGGCCATCGGTGAGGCCATGCGGGTGGTCGCCGAGGCGAACAAGTACCTCTCCGAGCAGGCGCCGTGGAAGCTCAAGGCCGAGGCCGACAAGCCCCGCCAGGGCACCATCCTGCACGTCGCCCTCCAGGTGGTCAGCGACGCCAACACGCTGCTCACCCCGTTCCTGCCGCACTCCGCGCAGAAGGTGTACGAGCTGCTCGGCGGCACCGGCGTACACGCGCCGATGCCCGTCATCGAGCAGGTCGACGACCTGGACGGGGGTCCGTCGTACCCGGTGCTCACCGGGGACTACACGGTGGGCGCGCGCTGGGAGTCGGTGCCGATCGAGACCGGCCGTCCGCTGACCGCGCCGACGCCGGTGTTCCGCAAGCTCGACCCGTCGATCGTCGACGAGGAGCTGGCCCGCCTGACCAGCTGAGTGTTGGACGGCACGCGGCGGCACGTCCTGCCGCCGCGTGCCGTCAGAGCGCGTACCGGGTGTCCATGACCTGGTCTTCGGTGACCTCGACGCCCGGCGCCCAGGTCTCGTAGACGCCCCGGTCGTGGCACTGCGCGCCGGTGTTGACCACTGCCTCCGGGTCGGGGTGGCGCAGCCGTAACCGCAGCCAGCCGGCCTCCTCGCGCAACACCAGGCACGACACGCCCCGCCAGGTGGCGAACCGGAGCCGGCGGGCCACCGCCTCCACCGGGTAGCGGGCCGCCCGGGTCATCGCCAGCACCCGGAAACCTCCGGGCAGGTCGGCCACCGCCTCGTACTCCGTGTCGCCGTAGAGGCCGACGAGCTGGGTGGAGCGCGGGGCGTCGCCGGTCGGCACGAACTCCTGGTCGGGGGAGAGGCCGGGGACCGCGGCCAGCAGGTGCCGCCACTGCGGGCCGACCATCCGCAGCCACGCGCGCTGCTCGGCCTGGTAGCTGTAGAGCACCACCTCCACCCCCTCGGCGGGGTACGCCAGCAGCGTCGCGTTCGCCGGCATCGGCAGGTCGGCGAAGTCCCGGGTCACGAACTCCGGGATGAGCTGGCCGTTGCTCGGCGCGAAACCGGTGCCAAGCACCGAGGGGCCCACGCGGTCCCGGGAGCTGAGCGCGGTCAGGCCCCGGTGCGCCTCGCCCACCGGCACGTCGTAGTCGCCCGGGTCGGCCGCCCGCCAGCGCAGCGCGTACGCCACGTCCGATCCGTCCCGCCCGACGTCCCCGTCGGTGCGCAGCACGGCGGTCGTCGCCGGCGTGCGCAGGTGCGCCACGTCGTGCTCCCGGTAGCAGAAGCCGTGCGGCAGCCAGCCCCGCACGTACCCGGCGAGCTGCCGCGCGGAGAGCATCTTCACCATCCGGGTTCCGCGCCGCACCACCGCCGAGGCGCGCACCGCGGCCAACACCGGGTCACCCGCCGCGGACGGCTGCTGGCTGAGCTGGTGTACGTGCGACCAACCGTGCTCCCGGTGCGCCGGCAGCATCAGCGGCGTCTCCGGCTCCTCGGCCGCCTCGACTGCCCCGTGCACCGCGTTCACCTCGGTGACGTGCACGAACCGATGCCACGGCAGGGCGCTGCCCGGGCGGGGCGCCCGTTCGAAGCCGGCCACCTCCTCGGCGCTGAACAGCTCGTACGCGGCGCCCCGGGCGATCTCCTCGGCGGGGTACACGTCCCCGCCGAACGCCACCCGCAGGCCGATCCGCTCGCCGGCCGCGTCGCTCGCGTGAGGTGTGACCGTCATTGCCGCGACGGTAGAGTCGCGCGGCGTAGTCGAGGTGAACGCCGGGTGGCGGGCGGGTGGACGACGCCGGTGTGTGATGCTGTCGCTGATGAGCGAGCCGACTGAAACCCGCCGCGAGCGTGCCGCCCGGCGGGCCGGAGAGTTCCCGCCCGCCCCCGAGCCGCTGCCCCGGCCGGTGCTGGACAGCCACACCCACCTGGACATCACGGTGAGTGAAGCCGGCGTACCGGGTGGCGGACCGGCCGACGACCCGGTCGCCGTGGCGGTCGACCTGGCCACGACGGTCGGGGTGAACCGGCTGGTCCAGGTGGGCGTGGACGTCGCCTCCTCGCGCTGGGGCGCCGACATCGCCGACCGGCATCGGGCCGTGCTGGCCACCGTGGCGCTGCACCCCAACGAGGCGCCCCGGCTGGCCGATCTCGACGAGGCGTTGCGGGAGATCGAGTCGTTGGCCGCCCGCGACCGGGTCCGGGGGATCGGCGAGACCGGCATGGACTTCTTCCGCACCGGCGACGAGGGGCGGGCCGCGCAGGAGGAGAGCTTCCGGGCCCACATCGCCATCGCCAAGCGTTACGGCAAGGCGTTGGTCATCCACGACCGGGACGCCCACGCGGACGTGCTGCGGATTCTCGACGACGCGGGCGCACCGGACACGGTGGTGCTGCACTGCTTCTCCGGCGACGCCGAGTTCGCCCGCGAGTGTGTGCGCCGTGGCTACCTGCTCAGCTTCGCCGGCACCGTCACCTTCGGCAGCGCCACCGCCCTGCGCGAGGCCGCCGCGCTCACACCGCTGGACCAGATCCTGGTGGAGACCGACGCCCCCTACCTCACCCCGACGCCGCACCGGGGCCGGCCGAACGCGTCGTACCTGATCCCGCTGACCGTCCGCGCCCTCGCCGCGACCACCGGCAGCGACCTGGACGCGCTGTGCACGGCCATCTCCGCCAACGGCGAACGGGCCTTCGGCCCGTGGTGAGCCTCCTCGGCCCGGCGGAGATCCGGGAACTCGCCAACCGGCTCGGCGTCGCGCCCACCAAGAAGCTGGGCCAGAACTTCGTGCACGACCCGAACACCGTCCGGCGGATCGTGACCGCCGCCGGCCTGACGCCCGACGACGTGGCGCTGGAGGTCGGCCCCGGCCTCGGCTCGCTCACCCTGGGACTGCTGCCGGCCGCCGGGCACGTGCACGCCGTGGAGATCGATCCCACGCTCGCGGCCGCGCTACCGGAGACCGCCGCGCGGCACGCCGGAGCGGACGCCGACCGGCTCACCGTGCACCGCGCCGACGCGCTGCGCGTCACCGCCGCCGAGCTGGCCGACCCGCCGCCGACCGCGCTGGTCGCGAACCTGCCGTACAACGTCGCCGTGCCCGTGGTGCTGCACCTGCTCGCCGAGCTCCCCAGCCTGCGGCACGGTCTGGTGATGGTGCAGAAGGAGGTCGCCGACCGGCTCGTCGCCGGTCCCGGCTCCAAGGTGTACGGCATCCCGTCGGTCAAGCTCGCCTGGTACGCCGACGCCCGCAGCGCCGGGCGGGTACCGCCGAACGTGTTCTGGCCGGTCCCCAACGTCGACTCCGGTCTGGTCGCCTTCACCTGTCACGAGCCGCCCCGACCCGACGTACCCCGCAAGCGGGTCTTCGCCGTGGTGGACGCGGCGTTCGCGCAACGCCGCAAGACCCTGCGCGCGGCGCTCGCCGGCTGGGCCGGCGGCCCGGACCGGGCCGAGGCCGCCCTCACCGCCGCCGGCGTCGACCCCGGCGCCCGCGGCGAGTCGCTGACCGTGGAGCAGTTCGCGGCCATCGCCGCGTCGGCTCCGGCCGGTACGCCGGCCGCGAAGTAGGCTGACGCCGTGCCCGCCGAGGAGGTGTACGAGTGACCGCGCAGCCGATCGAGCCCGCCGCCCACGGCATGTGGAGCCCTGATCCCGTCCGGCAGCGGTTGGCCAACCACACCATCGAGGATGTGCTGACCCTGCCCGACGACGCCCCCCGCGTCGAGCTACGTGACGGAGTCCTCGTCGTGGTCCCCTCCCCGACCTTTGGTCACCAGAACATCGGCAACCTGTTGTGGATGTGGCTGCGGCAGCACGCGCCGGAAGACCTGACGCCTGCCACCGCCGTCGGCGTGGCGATCAACTATCGGAACACTCTCGAACCCGACGTCGTCCTGTTGAAGCGTCCGGTCGCGGCCGACCACCACTATTTCGAGGCTGAGCAGGTCGTGCTCGCCGTCGAGGTCGTCTCGCCGGGCACCCGTCGCCGGGACCGGCTGGAGAAGCCGGCCGACTATGCCGACGCCGGTATCCGGCACTACTGGCGGATCGAGCAGAATCCGCTGCACGTGTACGCGTACAACCTGGTTGACGGCCGGTACGAGCTGGCCGCCGACTCCGTCGAGGAGCTGATCGTGGCCAAGCCGTTCGACATCC
The DNA here is from genome assembly GCF_049841635.1 of Micromonospora sp. DT44. Lineage (NCBI taxonomy): Bacteria > Bacillati > Actinomycetota > Actinomycetes > Micromonosporales > Micromonosporaceae > Micromonospora > Micromonospora sp. DT44. The sequence goes on from NZ_JBNCKS010000034.1 coordinate 24,133, forward strand.
GCCTGCGCGTGCGGGACATCGCCCCGTGACTGAGGCCTGGCGACCGGACGACGAGGACGAGCGGCGCGGGGCCATCGGCCCGGTACGGGTGCGGGTGCCCGCGAAGGTCAACCTGCACCTCGGGGTGGGGCCGCTGCGCCGCGACGGTTACCACGAGCTGAACACCGTCTACCACGCGATCTCCATCTACGACGAGCTGACCGCCCGCCGGGGCGACACCCTCGCCCTCACGATGGAGGGCGAGGGCACCGGTGAGCTTGCCCTGGACGACTCCAACCTGGTGATCCGGGCGGCACACGCCCTGGCCGGGTACGCCGGTGTCCTGCCGCACGCCCGGCTGCACCTGCGCAAGCAGATTCCCCTCGCCGGTGGGCTGGCCGGCGGCAGCGCCGACGCGGCCGCCGCGCTGGTGGCCTGCGACACGCTCTGGGGCACCGGGTTGTCCCGTGACGAGCTGGCCGGGATCGCCGCCGACCTCGGCTCGGACGTGCCGTTCCTCGTCTACGGGGGCACCGCGCTGGGCACCGGACGCGGCGAGGCGGTCAGCCCGGTGCTGGTCCGGCCGATGTCCTGGCACTGGGTGGTGGCGATCGCCGACGGCGGTCTGTCCACGCCGGCCGCGTACCGCGAGCTGGACCGGCTGCGCGATTCCGGCACCGCCAGCACACCGCTGGGCAGCACTGACGCCCTGCTCGGTGCGCTGCGCCAGCGCGACCCCCGGGTCCTCGCCCGTACGCTCGGCAACGACCTCCAGGACGCGGCGCTCGCGATGCGCCCCGCGCTGGCCGACACCCTGAAGGCCGGCGAGGCTGCCGGCGCGCTCACCGGCATCGTCTCCGGCTCCGGCCCCACCTGCGTCTTCCTCGCCACCGACGCCGCCGACGCCGAACGGATCGCCGCCGAGCTGACCAGCGCCGACGTGTGTCGGGAGGCGCGGGTCGCACACGGCCCGGTGGCGGGCGCGCGCGTCGTCTGACGGCGCTCCCCGGCCGGCGCGGACGGCCGGGACGTCCGCGTACCCTTGGGTCAGGCGTCCCGAGGTGCCCGCCGGCACCCGGACGCCTTGATCTTGAAGGGTGGAACGTGGCCAACATCGTCAATCTGGACCGGGTGTCCAAGGGGTACGGCGCCGCCGGGCGGCTGCTCACGGACGTCTCGCTCGGCCTGGACGACGCCGACCGGATCGGTGTGGTCGGCCTGAACGGCGCCGGCAAGTCCACCCTGCTGCGGCTGCTCACCAAGCAGGAGGACCCCGACGACGGTCGGGTCACCCACCGTCGTGACCTGCGCGTGCTCTGGCTGCCGCAGCAGCTCACCCTCGCCCCCGACGCGACCGTCCGGGACGTGGTGCTCGGCACCGCCTGGCTGGGCGAGGGCATGGGCGCCGAGCACGAGTGGGCCGGCGACGCCGGTGTCCGCAACATCCTCGACGGCCTCGGCATGCCGCACCTCGGCCTCGACCAGCCGGTCGGCCCGATGTCCGGCGGGGAACGGCGGCGGGTGGCGCTCGCCGCGCTGCTCGTGCGCGACTCGGACCTGCTGATCCTCGACGAGCCCACCAACCACCTCGACGTCGGCGGTGTCGACTGGCTGGCCCGCCACCTGGTCGGCCGCAAGGGCGCCCTCGTCGTGGTCACCCACGACCGGTGGTTCCTGGACGCCGTCTGCACCACCACCTGGGAGGTCGCCGACCAGACCGTCCGCGCGTACGAGGGTGGCTTCGCCGCCTGGACCCTCGCCCGCGTCGAGCGGGAACGGGTCGCCGCCGCCACCGAGGCCCGCCGGCAGAACCTGCTCCGCAAGGAGATCGCCTGGCTGCGGCGCGGCCCGCCCGCCCGCACCTCCAAGCCGCAGTTCCGCATCGACGCGGCCAACGCGCTGATCGCCGACGTGCCGCCGGCCCGCGACACCATGTCGTTGCAGCGCATGGCCGTCTCCCGCCTCGGAAAACAGGTGTACGAGCTCACGGACGTCGAGCTGCACGCCGGCCCGAAGGAGATCCTGCGCGACGCCACCTGGCTGATCGGTCCCGGTGACCGGATCGCCATCCTCGGCGCCAACGGCGCCGGCAAGACCACGCTGCTGCGAATGCTCGCCGGCATCACCCGGCCGGACGGTGGCCGCCTCACCACCGGCTCCACGGTCCGCCCGGCGTTCCTGTCCCAGGAACTCGCCGAGTTGCCCGGACACCTGCGGGTGCTCGAAGCCGTCGAGGAGGTCGCCCGCCGCGTGCAACTCGGCGACCGTGAGGTCTCCGCCGCGCAGCTCGCCGAGGTCTTCGGCTTCGACGACCGGCGGCTCTGGACGCCCGTCAGCGACCTCTCCGGCGGTGAGCGCCGCCGTCTGCAGATGCTGCGGCTGCTCGCCGCCGAGCCCAACGTGCTGCTCTTCGACGAGCCGACCAACGACCTGGACACCGACACCCTGGCCGCGCTCGAAGACCTGCTCGACTCGTGGCCGGGCACGATCATCGTGGCCAGCCACGACCGCTACCTGATCGAACGCGTCACCGACACCGCGTACGGGATGTTCGGCGACGGCCGGCTGGTGCACCTGCCCGGTGGCGTCGACGAGTACCTCGCCCGGACCGCCGAGCGGGCCGGCTCCACCCGGGCGGGCGGCACCCCGACCGCCGCGCCCACCGGCCCGGCCGCGAGCGGCATGTCCGCCGCCGAGGTACGCCAGGGCCGCAAGGAGCTGACCCGCCTCGAACGGCAACTCGGCAAGCTCGACCAGCGCGAGTCGACCCTGCTCGACCAACTCGCCGCCGACGCCACCGACTACGCCCGGGTCGCCGAGCTGGACACCCAGCTCAAGGACCTGCGCGCCGAGCGGGAACGGATCGAGGAGAGCTGGATGACCCTGGCCGAGGAGTTGCCCGAGGGCTGACCTGCCCGGGCACGCCGGCGCGGGGGCCGTGTGCGGCGTCACACCGGCACATGCGGGACAATCATCGGCGACACCTCACCCCACGGCGTTGGAGACCCAGACATGGCCCACACCCCCATCAACCACCCCGCGCGGCCGATCTACCGGGCGATCGGCGGGCTGACCGGTCTGTACCTGGTGGTCTTCGGCGTGCTCGGCATCATCGCGAGCGCCGGCAACGAGGTCCTCGCGCAGGACGACACCCGCGTCCTCGGTCAGGGCACCAACCTCGGCTTCTCGCTGCTCAGCGTGCTGCTCGGGCTCGTCGTCCTGGTCGGCGCCGCGCTCGGCCGCAACATCGACGTGGCGGTCAACCAGTGGATGGCGTACGCCCTGATGGTGATCGGCCTCGGCGGTCTCGCGTTCATCCGTACCGACGCCAACGTCTTCAACTTCAGCGTCGTCACGGTGATGGTGCTGCTGGCGGCCTCCCTGGTCCTGCTCATGGCCGGCATGTACGGCAAGGTCGGCACGGACGAGGAGGCGGAGGCGTTCCAGAAGGCTCGGTTGGTGCTCTGAGTTCTTTTTGGTTGCTTCGTGGTTGCGGTCGTGGGTTTTCGCCGGAGCCCGAGCTGCTCCGGGCGGTCAGGCTTGATCCCCGCGCAGCTCGGGCTCCGGCGAAAACCTGACCTGGTCCAGCCCTTCCGGGCGGACCCAACCGTCGGTGGTTCGCCTGACATGCCCGTTTTCTTGGGCGACAATTCCCCTGAATCAGTCACGTCAGGGGGTCTCGGGTATGCCGCACTTTCCGGTCAACCATCCGGCACGGCCGCTCTACCGGGTGCTCTCCGGGCTGATCGGCGTGTACATCCTGGTCTTCGGCGTCTGGGGGGTGGCCGAGACGATCGGTGACCCGCTCTTCGCCCGCACCAGCACCTGGGCCCTCGGGCTACGGACCAACCTGGCCTTCTCGCTCGCTTCCGTGGTCTTCGGAGTCGTCCTGATCATCGGGGCGTCCCGGCGCACCAACCTCGGCCACTACATGAACCTCACCGCCGGGGTGGTGTTCCTGGTGACCAGCATCCTGATGATGTCCGTGCTGCAGACCGACGCGAACTTCCTCAACTTCTCGATGTCGACCGTGATCGTGTCGATGCTGTTCGGCCTGATCCTGCTCGGGACCGGCCTCTACGACAAGGTCGGCCCGTCGGAGCACGCCGAGGCGGAGTTGGAACGCCGCAAACACCCGGTGGCGGACGCGCACCGGAGCTGAGACCGGGGTCAGTGCCGGCGGGCGGTGATCAGCGTGGGTTTCGCCTCCAGGTGCGACAACCCGTTCCACGCCATGTTGACCAGGTGCGCCGCCACCGTCTCCTTGCGCGGCTTGCGCACCTCCAGCCACCAGCGGCCGGTCAACGCGACCATGCCCACCAGCGCCTGCGAGTAGAGCTCGGCCAGCTTCGGGTCGTACCCCCGGCTCTTGAACTCGGCGCCGAGGATGTGCTCGACCTGGTGTGCGACGTCGTTCATCACGCTGCTGAAAGTGGCCGTGCCGGACATCAGCGGCGACTCGCGGACCAGCACCCGGAACCCGCTCGTCTCCTCCTCGATGTAGCCCAGCAGGGCCAGCGCCGCCTGCTCCAACAACTCCCGCGGATGCCCCGCCGTCAGCGCTGTGGTGATCCGGTCCAGCAGGGCCCGGACCTCCCGGTCGACCACGACCGCGTAGAGCCCTTCCTTGCCGCCGAAGTGCTCGTAGATCACCGGCTTGGAGACCTTGGCGCGGGCCGCCACCTCCTCGATCGAGGTGGCGTCGAAACCGCGCTCGGCGAACAGTTGCCGGCCGATCGCGATCAACTGCTCCCGACGCTGCGCCGCCGACATCCGTACCCGGGAGGTGGGCTTGGGTTTCGCCGCCGCGGCCGGCGCCGGCCGCCGGCCGGCCGGCTCGTCAGTCACCTCGGGCATGTCGCCGCCTCGCTGGCGCTCGGTCACGCCCTGCCGTGGAATGGTGTTTCCGCTGTGCCCGCTCACGTCGTCGCCTCACTGGCGGGCGGCCCCGACCGCCCTGCCGTGCCGTGCGACCGTACCCGGGTCGGGCGCGGCCCCCGTCCGCCGAGCCGTCCGGTCCCCCCGCGTCGCTCGGTCATCCGGCCATCCTGCCAGGCGACCCGCCGTGGCACCGCCCGGTTTACCGGGGTGCGACCGGCTTCACGAGCTTGGCCGCGATGCGTTCGGGCTTCGGCCAGCGGACCTGCGACGCCGCGCCGATCTTCTCGAAGAACCAGATCACCCGCGCCGAGATGTCCACCTGACCCCGCAGCACACCGTGCCGCGCGCTGGTCGGGTCGGCGTGGTGCAGGTTGTGCCAGCTCTCACCGAACGACAGGATCGCCAGCGGCCAGAAGTTCGACGCGCGGTCGCCCTGGCGCATCGCGAACGGACGCTCGCCGTACACGTGGCAGACCGAGTTGATCGCCCAGGTGACGTGGTGCAGAAGGCCCACCCGGACCAGCCCGGCCCAGAAGAACGCGGTGAGCGCGCCCTGCCACGACCAGGTCACCAGGCCCCCGATCAGCGCCGGGCCGAGCAGTGAGACGGCCACCAGCGCGGGGAAGAGCCGGTCCACCCGGCTGATGTCCCGGTCGGCGATCAGGTCCGGCGCGAAACGCTCCCGGTTGGACAACTCGCGGCGGAACAGCCATCCCACGTGGGCGTGGAACAGGCCCCGGGTCAGCGCCCAGACGCTCGTGCCGAAACGCCACGGCGAGTGCGGGTCACCCTCCAGATCGGAGAACGCGTGGTGCCGCCGGTGGTCGGCCACCCACTGGATGATCTCGCCCTGCACCGCCAGCGAACCCGCGACCGCCAGGGTCACCCGCAGCCACCGCTTGGCCTTGAACGAGCCGTGCGTGAAGTAGCGGTGGAAACCCACCGTGATGCCGAGCCCGGAGACCACGTACCAGACCAGGCCGATGATCACGTCCGTCCAGCCCAGCCAGCCGCCCCAGGCGACGGGCACGGCGACCAGCAGCGCGACGAAGGGGATCACGACGAACGCCCACAGAGCAGCCAGGATCCCGGAGGACTGGGTGCCGTCGGTGAGCGGTTTCGGGCCGGGGCCGGTGGTGTTGGGTTCGAGCACGGTGGTGGACATGAGACCTCGCAGGGGGAAGGGGAAAAGATCACTAACCTACGCCTACGTCACCGTAACTTACGCTCCGGTAGATCGCACGAGGAACTTTCGAAGAACCGTCGTACGCCCGTATCAACCTGCTGGTCATGACCGATTTGCTCGCCGTCGAAGTGCCTCGCGTGCGCGCCGTGGAACAGCTTCCCTCCGTGTGAATTTTTGACCGCCGCGGCATCGGGCGCAACCGTCTCCAGCGTCTCCGGAGCGGGGTGCCGCCACCGCCTCGGACGCGGCGCCCGAACGCCACGGACGAGGGCGCGGCACCCGCATGTCGTGGGCGATCGAGGGGATCATGAGGGATATGAGTGCTGGCGTCGACGAGGTCGGGCGTTAAGGTGTAGCGGCGGGATTCGCATCCTGCTGCGTCGTCCTTCTTGACGATGTGATCGGCCGTGGTGTAATTGGCAACACCCGGGTCTTTGGTACCCGTATTTCAGGTTCGAACCCTGGCGGCCGAGCTGTCCCTAGAAGTCCGCTTTGGGTTCTCCTGGGGGTAAGAGGGAACCGTGCCGGGCCTCGTGGTTAGCATGGCCGCGAGAGTGTCCGCCGTCCCGACGGGAGCCACGTCGTGCCCCAGCCCCACCTTCGTACCGTCGTCGTACTTGCCGCCGGTGAGGGCAAGCGGATGAAGTCGACACTGCCCAAGGTGCTGCACCCCCTGCTCGGTCGTACCCTGCTGGGCCACGTGTTGAGCGCGGCCGCGCCGCTGGCCGCTGACCGGACCGTCGTCGTGGTCGGCCACGGCGCCGACCAGGTTCGTGCGCACCTCACCGAGATCGCCCCCGACGCCACCCCCGTGCTGCAGGCCGAGCAGCTCGGCACCGGGCACGCCGTGCGGATCGCGTTGGACGCCGTGCCGGAGGGCACCGGCACGGTGGTGGTGATCAACGGAGATGTGCCGTTGCTGCGCCCGGAGACGGTGGGCGCGCTGGTGACCGCGCACGAGGAGGCCGCCGCGGCGGCCACCGTGCTGGCCGCCGAGGTGCCGGACCCGACCGGGCTGGGGCGGATCGTCCGGGACTCCGACGGCCGGCTGGAGCAGATCGTCGAGGAGCGCGACGCCGACGCGGCGCAGCGCGCGATCCGCGAGATCAACGCTGGCATCTACGCCTTCGACGCGGTCCGGCTGCGCGACGCCCTGGGCAAGCTCTCCACGGACAACGACCAGGGCGAGGAGTACCTGACCGACGTGTTCGGCCTGCTCCGCTCGGCCGGCGAGCCGGTCGCGGTGCACGTGGCCGTCGACCATGTCGAGACGCTGGGCTGCAACGACCGGGTGGAGCTGGCGTCGCTGCGCCGGCTGCTGCGCGACCGGGTCAACGAGGCGTGGATGCGCACCGGGGTGAGCCTGCTCGACCCGGTGACCACCTGGATCGACGTGACGGTGGCTCTGGACCGTGACGCGGTGGTCGACCAGAACACCCAGCTGCGCGGTGCCACCGTCGTCGGCGCGGGCGCGCTGGTCGGGCCGGACGTCACGCTGGTGGACACCATCGTCGGCGAGGGCGCGTCGGTGGTGCGCAGCCACGCGGTCGGCGCCGAGGTGGGCGCGGGCGCGAGCGTGGGGCCGTACGCGTACCTGCGGCCTGCCGCGCGCCTCGCCGACAAGGCGAAGGTCGGCACGTTCGTCGAGGTGAAGAACTCCGAGATCGGGGCGGGCTCGAAGGTGCCGCACCTGACCTACGTGGGTGACGCGACGATCGGCGAGCAGAGCAACATCGGTGCCGCGTCGGTCTTCGTGAACTACGACGGCGTCAACAAGCACCGTACGGTGATCGGCAGCCATGCCCGGACCGGCGCGGACAACATGTTCGTGGCGCCGGTCGAGGTGGGCGACGGCGCGTACACGGCGGCCGGTTCGGTGATCGTGGACGACGTGCCGCCGGGCGCGATGGGCGTCGCCCGGGCGCGGCAGCGCAACATCGAGGGCTGGGTCGTGATGCGGCGGGCCGGTACGGCGGCGGCCGAGGCCGCCCAGCGTGCCCGCGACGCGAAGGGTGCGCAGCGAGCCGGCGACGCGAAGGGTGCGCAGCGAGCCGGCGACGCGAAGGGTGCGTCGGAGGCGGCCGGGACCGCAAGTGACAGTGAGGCAATGCACGGGCGGGCCGAGACGGTGGGCGGTGCGTCCGGCGCGGGAGATACTGCAACCGAATAGTCCCCGACCCACCACCACCGGGCCGGGAACCGCCGACAAACGGGAGCAGACGGGCCCATGGGCAGCATCGTCGCCGAAAACCGCAAGAGCCTGATGCTCTTCTCCGGACGGGGTTTCCCGGAGTTGGCCAAGGAGATCGGCGAGGTGCTCGGCGTGGCACCGACGCCGGCTGACGCGTACGAGTTCGCCAATGGCGAGATCTTCGTACGGTTCAAGGATTCGGTGCGTGGTTCGGACGCCTTCGTGGTGCAGTCCGTGACGCACGGAGTGAACACCTGGGTCATGGAGACCCTGATCATGGTTGACGCGTTGAAGCGCGGTTCGGCGAAGCGGATCACCGTGGTGCTGCCGTTCTACCCGTACGCGCGACAGGACAAGAAGCACCGTGGTCGGGAGCCGATCTCGGCCCGCCTGGTGGCGGACCTGCTGAAGACCGCCGGTGCGAACCGGATCCTCACGGTCGATCTGCACACCGCCCAGATCCAGGGCTTCTTCGACGGCCCGGTGGATCATCTCTTCGCGATGGACATCCTGGCCGAGTACGTCGAGCACAGGTACGCCGGCCGGCCGATGACCGTGGTGGCACCGGATTCGGGTCGGGTGCGGGTGGCCGAGCGGTGGACGGACCGGCTGGGCGGCTGCCCGTTGGCGTTCATCCACAAGACCCGCGATCCGATGAAGCCGAACCAGGTGGTGGCGAACCGGGTGGTCGGTGAGGTGGAGGGTCGGGTCTGCCTGATCGTCGACGACATGATCGACACCGGTGGGACGATCGCCAAGGCGGCGGACATCCTCAAGGAGTCGGGGGCGGCGGAGATCGTGGTGGCGTCCACCCACGCGCTGCTGTCCGACCCGGCCACCGAGCGGTTGAAGAACAGCCCGATCAGCGAGGTCGTGGTGACCAACACGCTGCCGTTGCCGCCCGAGAAGCAGCTCGACAAGTTGACCGTCCTGTCGATCGCGCCGCTGCTGGCGCGGGCGATCCGCGAGGTGTTCGACGACGGCTCGGTGACCACCCTCTTCGGTGGTCTGAGCTGAACATCGCCGGGTCCGGCGGGCAAGGCTGACAAACTGGTCGAAACGGGCTGATCCGCCGGCGGGAAGACTGCCGGCGGATCAGTCTGGCGCCGTGATCGGGGACTGCCGGAAAGCTGGGAATTGGCTCGGGTAGACTGGTGCGGTTGCCACGGCGAGGGTGCCCGGCGGGCCGCTGATAGAGCGCCGCACGGAGGCACCGTCATCGACGCGGTGCTCCGGGCAGTCGTTCATGACGCATGAGCCCCAGCGAGCCCCTCGCCCCAGCACCGCAAGACGACAAGCCGCCGCAGCGAAGCATCAGGAGTTTCCCCGTGTCCGAGGTAAAGATCAGCGCCGAGCCCCGCACCGAGTTCGGCAAGGGTGGTGCCCGTCGTACCCGCCGGGCCGGCAAGGTGCCCGCCGTGCTGTACGGCCACGGCGAGAAGCCCAAGCACATCGCGCTGCCGTCGCGGGAGTTCGCCGCCGCGATCCGCAAGGGTGGTGCCAACCAGCTCTTCGCGATCGACATCACCGACGGCACCCAGGTGCTGGCGCTGCCGAAGGCGATCCAGCGTGACCCGATCAAGGACACCTTCGAGCACGTGGACCTGCTGCTGGTCCGCCGCGGCGAGAAGGTCACCGTCGAGGTCCCGGTCCAGCTGACCGGCGAGGCCGCGAAGGACACCCTGATCGTGCACGACCACGACACCCTCTCGGTGACCGCCGACGCCACCAAGGTGCCGGACCACCTGGAGGCGTCGATCGAGGGCGCCGAGGCGGGCACCACGATCACCGCCGCCGACGTCGAGCTGCCCTCCGGCGTGGAGCTGGCCGCCGACTCGGAGCTGCCGGTCGCCTCGGTGACCGCCGCGCCGACGGCGGAGCAGCTCGAGGCGACGCTGCCCGAGGTCGAGACGGCTACCGACGAGGCCGAGGCCGAGGTCGGCGAGACCACCGAGGGCTCCGAGGGTGCGGACGCCGCCCCGGCCGCCGAGGGCGACGAGAACACCGAGGCGCGTACCGAGGCCTGATCGGTTCGTACTCTGCTGACAGGCGTCCCCGAGCTTCGGGGGCGCCTGTCGGTGTATCGGGAGTCGGCGCAGACGTTTAAGGGGCGGGTCGTGACGGACGAGGCGGGACCGTGGCTGGTGGTCGGCCTGGGCAACCCGGGACGGGAGTACGCCGGGAACCGGCACAATGTCGGTTTCATGGTGGCTGAGCTGCTGGCGGGGCGTGTCGGCGCGCGGTTCGGTCGGCATAAGCGGGCGGTGGCCGAGGTCGCGGAGGGGCGGCTGGGCTTCGGTGGTCCGAAGCTGGTGCTGGTGAGGCCACTGACGTACATGAACCTCTCCGGTGGGCCGGTGGCGGCGCTGTCGCAGTTCTACAAGGTGCCCCCGGCGCAGGTGGTCGCGGTGCACGACGAGCTGGACATCGAGTTCGGCCAGGTGCGGATCAAGTTCGGTGGCGGCGAGGGCGGGCACAACGGCCTGCGGTCGATGTCGAAATCGTTGGGCACGAAGGACTACGTCCGGGTGCGGTTCGGGGTGGGTCGCCCGCCGGGGCGGCAGGATCCGGCGGATTTCGTGCTGTCGGATTTCGGCGCGGCGGAACGCAAGGAGCTCGATTTCCTGGTGGACCGGGCTGCCGACGTGGTGGAGTCGGTGATCGTCAAGGGCGTGGAGCCGACCCAGAACCTGTATCACGGGGGTTGAGTCGGGCGGTGCGTACCGGATTGGAAACGCCGGGCCGGTAGTCTGCGCCTTTCGGCGTGCCGTGACCGGCGACGCGGGTCGCGGCCGATCGGTGCGTGCGGGCACGGGCCGCGGCGAGGCGACGGGAGCGGGCAGATGGGCAGTCCTCCGATGATCGACGGGGCGTTCGCCCGGTGGTTGGCCTCCCGGGCCGGTCAGGCGCTGCTGGACCTGCGGACGGAGATGGGCTTCTCGGACACCGGGGCGCTGAAGTCGGCCGGGGACAAGGTGTCGCACGACCTGATCCGCACGGAGTTGGCGCGGTGGCGGCCGGGGGACGCGGTGCTCTCCGAGGAGGACGAGGGCTCGCGGTTGGCCTGGGCGGCGGAGGTGAACGCGGGGGCGGTGTCCCGGCTGACCGCGGACCGGGTCTGGATCATCGATCCGTTGGACGGCACCCGGGAGTTCGCCGAGGAGGGCCGCTCGGACTGGGCGGTGCACGTGGCGCTCTGGGCCCGGAGCGCGCCGAGCCCGCACGGGCTGGTCGCCGGTGCGGTGGGGTTGCCGGCGCAGCACCGGGTGCTGGGCACCGACTATCCGCCGGCGTACCCGCCGATGACGGTCGAGGCGGCGACCGCTGGTGAGCGCAAGATCCGGCTGGCGGCGAGTCGGAGTCGACCGCCGGTGTTCCTCACCGATCTGGCCGAGGATGTGGGCGCGCACCTGGTGCCGATGGGTTCCGCCGGCGCGAAGATCGCTGCGGTGGTGACCGGCGAGGTGGACGCGTACATCCATGCCGGCGGGCAGTACGAGTGGGACTCGGCGGCGCCGGTGGCTGTGGCGACGGCCACCGGACTGCACGCTTCCCGGATCGACGGTTCTGCGCTTCGATACAACGAGGCGGATCCGCGCCTGCCGGACCTGCTGGTCTGTCGCAAGGATCTCGCCAGCCGGTTGCTTGCAGCGCTGCAGAGGCATTCCGGGTAGCCTGAGCGCACTTCTTGACATGTCCGACCGGAAAGGTCTGGAAATCGGATGAGCGAGCGAGTGTCATGACCTCCCCCGCGGCCTACCGGGTCTCCCACCTGGACGCCCTTGAGGCGGAGAGCATCTTCGTGATGCGTGAGGTTGTCGCCGAGATGGAACGTCCGGTGCTGCTCTTCTCCGGCGGCAAGGACTCGATCGTCATGCTGCGGTTGGCGCAGAAGGCGTTCGCCCCGGCCAACATCCCCTTCCCCGTGATGCACGTCGACACCGGGCACAACTTCCCCGAGGTGCTGGAATACCGCGATCAGCGGGTCGCCGAGCTGGGGTTGCAGCTCGTGGTGGCGAGCGTGCCGGAGGCCCTGACCCGCGGGCTGGTCCGGGAGTCGGGCGACGGCATGCGCAACCGGATCCAGACGCCCGTGCTGCTGGACGCGGTCGAGAAGCACCGCTTCGACGCGCTGTTCGGTGGTGCCCGCCGGGACGAGGAGAAAGCGCGGGCCAAGGAGCGGGTGTTCAGCTTCCGCGACGAGTTCGGCCAGTGGGACCCGAAGAACCAGCGTCCGGAGCTGTGGTCGCTCTACAACGGCCGGCACCACCCGGGCGAGTCGATCCGGGTCTTTCCGCTGTCCAACTGGACCGAGCTGGACGTCTGGCACTACATCGCCAGCGAGCGCATCCCGCTGCCGTCGATCTACTACGCGCACGAGCGTGAGGTGATCGAGCGCGAGGGCATGCTCTACGCGGTCAACGAGTTCTTCCGGCCACGCGCCGGCGAGGAGCGGTTCAAGGCCCAGGTGCGTTACCGCACCGTCGGCGACGCCTCCTGCACCGCGGCGGTCCGCTCGGACGCGGACACCGTGGAGAAGGTCATCGAGGAGGTGGCGGCCACCCGGATCACCGAGCGGGGCGCGACCCGTGGTGACGACCGGGTCAGCGAGGCCGCCATGGAGGACCGTAAGCGGGAGGGCTACTTCTGATGAGCACCGAGACACTGGCGTCCGCAGCCGTTACCGGAGCCGGTCCGGAGGCGCGGGCGATGGACCTGCTGCGGTTCGCGACCGCCGGCAGCGTGGACGACGGCAAGTCGACCCTGATCGGCCGGCTGCTGTACGACACCAAGTCGCTCTTCACCGACCAGTTGGCAGCGGTGGAGGCGGTCAGCGCGGCCCGGGGCGACGAGTACACCAACCTCGCGCTGCTCACCGACGGCCTACGCGCCGAGCGGGAGCAGGGCATCACGATCGACGTGGCGTACCGCTACTTCGCCACGCCCCGGCGCAAGTTCATCATCGCGGACACTCCCGGGCACATCCAGTACACCCGGAACATGGTCACCGGCGCTTCCACGGCCGACCTGGCGTTGATCCTGGTGGACGCGCGCAAGGGCCTGGTCGAGCAGTCCCGGCGGCACGCGTTCCTGTGCTCGCTGCTGCGGGTGCCGCACCTGGTCCTGTGCGTCAACAAGATGGACCTGGTCGACTGGTCGCAGGAGGTCTACGAGCGGATCGCCGACGAGTTCACCGCGTTCGCGGCGAAGCTCGACGTACCGGACCTGACCGTGGTGCCGGTCTCCGCGTTGCGCGGCGACAACATCGTCTCCCGGTCGGACAACATGCCCTGGTACGAGGGCCCGTCACTGCTGCACCACCTGGAGCGGGTGCACATCGCCAGTGACCGCAACCTGGTCGACGTCCGGTTCCCGGTGCAGTACGTGATCCGTCCGCAGTCGACCACGGTCACCGACTACCGCGGCTACGCCGGTCAGGTCGCCTCGGGCGTGCTCAAGCCGGGCGATGAGGTGATGGTGCTGCCGTCCGGCTTCACCAGCCGGATCGCCGCCGTCGAGACCGCCGACGGGCCGGTCGCGGAGGCGTTCCCGCCCATGTCGGTGACGGTACGGCTGGCCGACGAGATCGACATCTCCCGGGGCGACATGATCTGCCGGCCGAACAACGCGCCCGCCGTCGCCCAGGACATCGAGGCGATGGTCTGCTGGATGGACGAGACGGCCCCGCTGCGGGTCGGTGGCCGGTACGCCATCAAGCACACCACCCGTTCGGCACGGGCGATCGTGCGCGGGCTGCACTACCGGTTGGACATCAACTCGCTGCACCGTGACGAGTCGGCGGACGAGCTGCGGCTCAACGAGATCGGTCGGGTCCGGCTGCGCACGACGGTGCCGCTGCTGGCCGACGAGTACCGCCGCAACCGTACGACCGGCGGCTTCGTCATCATCGACGAGACCACCAACCGCACGGTAGGCGCCGCCATGATCGTCGAAGCCGCCTAACCGCACGCCCGCGCACCGCGCCCCCAAGATCGCGCCCGTTCCATGAAGTAGTGGTCTCCCCGAACAGGGAGGCCACTACTTCCATGAACAAGCACGATCATCCCGCCGCCCCCTCCGTCCCCGCCACCGACCCCGCCACCGACCTCGCCGGTGATCAAGAGGTTCGCGTCAGGAATCGCGCGGATTCTGACGCAAATCTCTTGATCACCGCGTCGACCGCCCGGAACGCCCGGAGTGGGGTGGGGTGGGGTGGGGTGGGTTAGCGCAGGCGGGTTGCTCCGGGGGAAGGCAGGACCGGGGTCGTGGTGGGGGCCGTGTAATTGCGCTCGGCGTAGGCGATCCTGACCGCATCGGCCACCGCTTCGATGCGGTCGGTCTCGACCAGGGCGAGGACGCAGCCACCGAATCCGCCGCCCGTCATGCGCGCGCCCAACGCGCCGGCCGACAGAGCCGCCTCGACCGCCGTGTCGATCTCCGGCACGGTGATCTCGAAGTCGTCGCGCATCGAGACGTGCGAGGCGGTGAGCAGCGGGCCGATGTCCCGGACCCGGCCGGCGCGCAACAGCGCGACGGTGTCGAGCACGCGCTGGTCCTCGGTGACCACGTGCCGGACCCGGCGGCGGGTCTCGGCGTCGTCGAGCCGGGCCAGGGCGGCGTCGAGGTCATCGACGGCCACGTCGCGCAGCGCCGGCACTCCGAGTGCCTTGGCGGCGGCCTCGCAGGAGCGGCGGCGGGCGGCGTACTCACCATCGGCGTGCCGGTGCGGCGCGCGGCTGTCGACGACCAGCACGGTCAGCCCGGCGGCGTCCAGGTCGAACGGGATCTGCTCGACGGACTCGTCCCGGCAGTCGAGGAAGAGCGCGTGCCCGGCGCGGCAGCGGATCACCGCGGACTGGTCCATGATGCCGGTCGGCGCGCCCACGTAGACGTTCTCCGCCCGCTGCGCCAGCCGGGGCTGCCGCTCGGCGGGGAACTCCAGCCCCGCGAGGTCGAGCAGGGCGGCGAGCACCGCGGACTCGAGCGCGGCCGACGAGGAGAGCCCGGAACCCAGCGGCACGTCGGAGGCGATGGCCAGCCGGGCGCCGGGCACCGCGTGGCCGGCGTCGCGCAGCGCCCAGACCACCCCGGCCACGTACGCGCCCCAGCCGGTCACCCGGCCGGGCTCGGCCACGTCGTCCGCGTCGAAGGTGATCGTCTCGCCGGAGAGCTCGGACCAGACCGTCCAGCGTTCGTCGTCCCGCCGGTCGGCGGCGACCACGGTACGCATGGGGAGCGCGAACGGCAGCACGAACCCGTCGTTGTAGTCGGTGTGCTCGCCGATCAGGTTGACCCGACCGGGCGCGGCCCAGAGGCCGGCGGCCGAGGTGTCGTACTGGTCGGTGAAGCCGGCGGCGGCCCGCTCGGCGACGTCACCGGTGGGGCTGGTCATGGTGCCTCCTCGTTCGCCACTGCGGGGCTCGCACACCCGGCGCACTCCTCGCGCTCACGACTGCTCCAGGACGTGTGCGCGGTAGAAGGCCCAGGCGTCGCTGACCATGTCGTGCAGGGTGGGCTTGCGCGGCACCCAACCCAGCTCGTCACGGGCCAGCGCGGAGGAGGCGACCAGTTCGGCCGGGTCACCCTCGCGGCGCGGCGCCACCTCGACCGGAAGCTGGTGGCCGGTGACCTCGCGGACCACGTCGACCACCTGGCGGTTGGTGAAGCCGTTTCCGTTGCCGAGGTTGTAGATGCGGTGCTGACCCGCGGTGGCGGTGTCCAGCGCGAGCAGGTGCGCGCGGGCGAGGTCGACGACGTGGATGTAGTCGCGTACGCAGGTGCCGTCCACGGTCGGGTAGTCGTCGCCGAAGAGTTGGAGCTTCTCCCGCCGGCCGGCGGCGACCTCCAGGGCGATCGGGATGAGGTGCGTCTCCGGGTCGTGTCGCTCGCCGAGCGCGACGTCGCCGTCGAGGTGCGCGCCGGCCACGTTGAAGTAGCGCAGGGACACGGCGGCCAGCCCGTGCGCGTCGGCCTCGGAGGTGAGCGCCATGTCGACCGCGAGCTTGGTGGCGCCGTACGTGTTGGTGGGCGCCTTGACCGCGGTTTCCGTGATCGGCAGCTCGGTGGGGTTGCCGTACACGGCGGCGGTGGAGGAGAAGACCATCCGGGGCACCCGGGCGGCCCGGACCGCGTTGATCAGGGCGAGCGTGCCGACCGTGTTGTTCTCCCAGTACAGCTCCGGTTTCACCATCGACTCGCCGGCGGCGATGAGGGCGGCGAAGTGCAGCACCCCGTCGAAGCCGGCGTCGGGGGTGAGGACCTGGGCGGCGTCGTGAATGGACGCCTCGACGTGCGTCGCGTCCGGAGCGAGCGCCTCGCGGTGACCGGTGCGCAGGTCGTCCAGGACGACGACCTGGTGGCCGGCGTCGAGCAGCATCCGGGTCACCACGCTCCCGATGAAGCCGGCACCCCCGGTGACGAGCAGTTTCACGTCGTTGCCTCCTGCCTGGCCCGCCGGGACGTGGCCCTTGGTGATCACCCTACGGCGGCGCTCGGGAGCGGTGTGGATCGCGCCGCACGCCATTCCATCATAATCTCTCACGTTTAAACAGAGCCGAACATCTCCGGTGCGGTGGGCACCCGGTGTCTACCATCTCTTTCATGCGGGAAGCAGCCCGTTCCGGGCTCCGGCGGCGGGTACGGCAACGGTCGCGCCGTGACCCCGGTCCGCTCGCGCGGGCCGTCGCCCGGGTGCTGGTGCGTACCGCCGACGGCGCGACCCGCCTCGTCACCGATCTGCTCGGTACCGGCCCGGCGGCCGGCCGGGAACGCATCTCCGAGGCCGAGCTGCGGGACCTCGTCGCGGTCAACACGGTGCTCGACCCGGACGAGCGGCGGATCATCGACGAGGTGCTGGTGGCCGGGGCGAGTCTCGTCCGCGAGGTGATGATGCCCCGCACCGAGGTGGTCTTCCTGCCGGCCCGGCTGACCATCGCCGAGGCCGCCCGGCTGGTGCGGGCCGAGACGCACTCCCGCTACCCGGTCACCGACGGCACCCAGGACGACGTGGTCGGGTTCGTGCACCTGCGGGACGTGCTGCTCCGTCCGGACGCCGACCCCTGCGCCACCGTGGGCGAGCTGACCCGCGAGGTCAAGCAGGTGCCGGGGAGCAAGCGGGTCCTGGCCGCGCTGACCGAGATGCGCCGGGAAGGGCACCACCTGGCGGTGGTGGTCGACGAGTACGGCGGAACCGCCGGCATCGTCACCCTGGAGGACCTGATCGAGGAACTCGTCGGAGAGATCCACGACGGGTACGGCAGGCCGTCCGACCCGAGCCACGCCGGCCTGCCGGCCGTGGTCGACGGCCGGCTCAACCTCGCCGACTTCGCCGAGCGGACCGGTGTGGCGCTCCCCGCCGGTCCGTACGAGACCGTCGGCGGGTACGTGATGGCCGCCCTGGGCCGCCTGCCGCTGACCGGCGACGAGGTGCCGGTGCCCGGCGAGCCGTCCGACGGCGGCGGGCCCGATCCGGCGGCACCGGCCGACGGTTGGCTCCTGCGCGTGCTGGCCCTGGACGGACGCCGGGTCGCCCGGCTCGCGGTGACGGCGGCCCGGATGCCGGAGCAGCGGCGCGATCCCGCCGTCGGCCATCAGCGCGAGGCGGACCGGGGCGCGGCGAGACAGCAGCGGGGCACCGCGGTCGGGCCGGGCCCACGGCCGGGGACGAGCGGGCCACGCGAGGTCAGCGCCCCGACACCGGCTGGCCGGGGCCGACGCGCCGGCCCGTCATGACGGCTCCGCATGCTTGCTGACAGAATTATCGTCATGCCCGACGTTACCGAGCGACCCCGCGTCTTCTCCGGCATCCAGCCGACGGCCGACTCGTTCCACCTCGGCAATTACCTGGGAGCCGTGCGGCACTGGGTGGCCCTGCAGGACACCCACGACGCGTTCTACTGCGTGGTGGACCTGCACGCGATCACCGCCGGTCACGATCCGGCGGTGCTGCGCCAGCGGACCAGGGTGGCGGCCGCCCAGCTCTTCGCCGTCGGTATCGATCCGGACCGCAGCACCCTGTTCGTACAGTCGCAGGTGCCCGAGCACCCGCAGTTGGCGTGGGTACTCGGCTGCATCACCGGTTTCGGCGAGGCCAGCCGGATGACGCAGTTCAAGGACAAGTCGCAGAAGCAGGGCAACGAGCGGGCCAGCGTCGGGCTGTTCACCTACCCGGTCCTGCAGGCCGCCGACATCCTGCTCTACCAGGCCAACGCGGTGCCGGTCGGCGAGGACCAGCGTCAGCACCTGGAACTCTCCCGCGACCTGGCCCAGCGGTTCAACTCGCTGTTCGGCGCGACGTTCACGATCCCCGCGCCGCACATCGTGAAGGACACCGCGAAGATCACCGACCTACAGGACCCGACGGCCAAGATGTCCAAGTCGTCGTCCTCGCCGGCCGGCATCATCGACCTGCTGGAAGACCCGGCCCGCTCGGCGAAGAAGATCCGCTCCGCGGTGACCGACACCGGCCGGGAGATCGTCTTCGACGCGGAGACCAAGCCGGGCGTGTCCAACCTGTTGACCATCTACTCGGCGCTCAGCGGACGGGGCATCGACGACCTGGTGTCCGCGTTCGCCGGCCGCGGCTACGGCGATCTCAAGAAGGAGTTGGCCGAGGTGGTGGCGGAGTTCGTCCGTCCCATCCAGGAGCGCACGCGCACGTACCTCGACGACCCCGCCCAACTGGACAAGCTGCTCGCCGCCGGGGCGGAGAAGGCCCGGTCCGTGGCCGGCGCGACGCTGCGGTCCGCGTACGAGCGGGTCGGTTTCTTCCCGCCGGTGCGCGGCGAATAGCGCTGCGGGGACGGGTGGGCGAATCGGTGGCCGACGTGGCGGCACGGAGCGTGGATCGCAGTGGTGGGGTGCCCCCGCCGGGCGACACCGTGCAGATCGGCATCGCGGTGGACATCCCGGAGCCGTGGGGAGCGCAGCTCACCCGGCGACGGGTCGAGGCGGGTGACCCCCTCGCGGTGCCCGCGCACGTGACGCTGCTCGGTCCGACCGAGATCCCGACCGACGTGCTGCCGGGCATCGAGCGGCACCTCGCCGCCGTGGCCGCCGCGCATCTGCCGTTCACGCTGCACCTGCGGGGGACCGGCACGTTCCGGCCGGTGACGCAGGTGGTGTTCGTCGCGGTGGCCGCCGGCATCAGCGAATGCGAGTTGCTGGCCGCGGCCATCGCGGCCGCGCCGGGTCTGCACCGCCAGACCCGCTTCCCGTACCATCCGCACGTCACCGTCGCGCATGACGTCGCTCCGGAGGCGTTGGACAAGGTGTACGAGGATCTGGCCGACTTCTCCGCGATGTTCGAGGTCGACGCGTTCACCCTGTTCTCGCACAGTGGGCCGGCCCGGTGGCAGCCCCGCCGGGACTTCCGCCTCGGCGACTGACGTTCGGCGGCGCGCCGGATGGCGAGCGGTCTTGTACTGGTTGCCGGGACGGCGGCGGGAGATCGGCGAGGATGATCGCGTGAACGTGATCGGCCGGATCGAGGCGGGCATCGACCGCTGGGTGGGTGCCGCGCGTGCCCGGTCCGGCCTGTTCGACCACGTGTGGCGTGCCGGGACGCTCTACGCCGACGTGTTGGCAGGAAGGCTCGCCGCGGCGATCGCGTACTACGGCTTTTTCGCCGTCTTCGCTCTCGCCCTGGTCGCGTACTCCGTCTTCGGCGCGATCCTGGAGGACAACGACGAGGTCAGCGAGGCGGCGACCGGGTTTCTGAAGGAGAACCTGCCGTTCCTGGACGCGCAGCAGATCGCGAACTCCAGCGGCACGGTCGGTGTGGTCGGCCTGGTCATCCTCGTGTTCACCGGCATCGGCTGGGTGGAGGCGATCCGCTCCTCGCAGCGGCTCATGTACGCGCTCAACCAACAGCCCGGCAACCTCGTGGTCCGGCGGCTGGTCGACCTCGGGGTGATGATCGGCATCTTCGTGCTGCTCGGTCTCTCCGTGGCGGCGGTGGACGCGCTGGAATCTCTGCTGCGCTTCCTGCTGCGCAGCACCGGGTCGGTCGGCCTGACCACCGTCAGCGCCGTCCTCAGCGTGCTGGTCAACGCGGTGCTCGCCACCGCGCTGCTGCTCGCGGTGCCCCGGCTGCGGATGAGCCGGTCCCGGCTGCGTCCGGTGGTGCTGCTGGTCGCGGTCGGCATCACGCTGCTCAACACGCTCGGGCGGTACTACGTGGTGCGCACCGAGCGGAACCCGGCGTACACCGTGGTGGCCGGCGCGGTCGGTCTGCTGCTCTACCTCTATTTGCTGAACCAACTGGTGCTGTTCGGCGCGGCGCTGCTCGCGACCAGCCGGAGTGGGCGCGTGGTAGACCTGGCGGAGGCCGCCCCCGCAGTGGATGTCGACGAGGACACCGATCCCGGCGCTCCGGGCGGTGCGGGGTGAGGGTGGAGATGTCCGACGTGCTGATCACCGTCGACCAGGACTCGCCGGTGCCGCCGTACGAGCAGGTGCGTGTGCAGCTCGCCGAGCTGATCGGCGACGGCCGGTTGCCGGTGGGCAGCCGCCTGCCCACCGTCCGGCAGCTCGCGGCCGACCTGCGACTGGCCGCGAACACGGTGGCGCGGGCCTACCGGGAGCTGGAGGCGGCCGGCCTGTTGCAGACCCGGGGACGCAACGGCACCTTCGTCGCGCCCGGGCGGGACGACGCCGTCGACCGGCTGCACCGGTTCGCCGTCAACTACGCCGCCGAGGCGCGGCGGCTCGG
This sequence comes from Micromonospora sp. DT44, assembly GCF_049841635.1. Taxonomy (NCBI): domain Bacteria; kingdom Bacillati; phylum Actinomycetota; class Actinomycetes; order Micromonosporales; family Micromonosporaceae; genus Micromonospora; species Micromonospora sp. DT44. The sequence goes on from NZ_JBNCKS010000034.1 coordinate 45,082, forward strand.
CGTGACCCCGGACCGTGCTGTCGCTCTCGTGCGGGCCGCCCTGGACGCCACCCGGCACGACTGAGCCGACCGGCCTCTCATCGACCGCCGGACGGGCGGTAACTGAACAGAACGGCACCGGCGCTCACGTTCGCGGACCATGATGAGCCCGTGGGCGCACTCATGACACTGGACCTGCCGGCCGACTCGCCGATGCTCGGCCTGCCGTGGATCATCACCTTCGGGCCGCTCGGTGACCTGGACGAGTGGGAGCCGGTGGTCTGCGGGCCGTACGAACGGCCGCACGCGTTGGCGTTGGCCGAGGCGGTGGTGGCCGAGGAGCAGTTGATGGCCGTGGTGGAACCGCTGCTGCCGGCGCTGTCGGCCGACGAGATCCGCAGCGAGATCGCCGCCGCGCAGGTGGCCGCCGAGGACGAGGCCCGGCAGGTCGAGGGGGCCGACCTGTACGGAGACTTCGAGGACGTGATCGACGAGGAGTTGGACGCCGCAGCCGACGAGGCGGGGCACGGCGAGCCCGCCGAGCCGCCGGACGAGGCCGAGGTGCGCGCCGGCTTCACCCGGATCGCGGCGCTGCTCGCCGCGAAGTGACGCGGCGGGTCAGCTCACCGCGAAGTAACGCGGCGGGTCAGCTCACCGCGAAGTAACGCGGCGGGTCAGCTCACCGCGAAGTGACGCGGCGGGTCAGCGCCTCACGATGGCGACGGGACGCGCCACGGGCGTCACACGGACACCGGCGCCGCGCGGAATCCGTTCCGCGTGGCGCCGGTGCACCTCACCCCCCACCACAAGGGGTCGGCAGCCCAGTCGCCCGTTGGCGCGGGGCACGACGGACGACCAGGTCGAGATTGGCTTACCCGCTCAGCGCCGTTCGAACCAGGCGGCCGCGTCGACGGGCAACAGTTGGTCGGTGAGCGGCGCGCTCGCCACGAGGGGCGTGCCGTACCCGTCGAGTGCCACGGGCGCTGCGCCGAGGTTGACGACGCAGGTCAGCACGGTGTCACCCGCGCTGCGCGCAGGTGCAAGAGTCAAGCAGACCTTGCGTAAGGAAGCCGCACGGTGGCGGGGGCCACAGCGGTGGAGCTGCGGACGACCAACTCGGGGCGGAACAGGTACTCGGAGTGCGGGGCGCCGTGCCCGTTGATCTCGTCCACCAGGGCTCGGACCGCGGCGACCGCCATCGCGATCACCGGTTGCCGCACGGTGGTCAGCGGCGGGTCGGTGAAGGCCATCAGCGGCGAGTCGTCGTAGCCGACCACCGAGAGGTCGCCCGGAACGGACAGACCGCGGTGCCGGGCCGCCCGCACCGCACCGAGCGCCATGAGGTCGGAGCCGCAGACCAGCCCGGTGACACCACGGTCGAGCAGCCGGCCGGCTGCCGCCTCGCCACCCTCCACACCGAACAGTGTCAGCTCGGCCAGGGGGGCGAGATCGGCCTCGGCGACGCCGGCCAGCCGGGTCATCGCCGCCCGCCAGCCGGCCACCCTGCGCCGCACCGGCACGAACCGGTCCGGGCCGGTGATCAGGCCGATCCGCCGGTGCCCCAGGGCGACGAGGTGGGCCACCGCTAGGTCGGCGGCCTCCCGGTCGTCGCAGGAGACGAAGGGCGCGGCGACGTCGGGGACGTACCCATTGATCATCACGACCGGCAGCGGCCGGGCGATCAGCGCCCGGTAGCGGTCGTGGTTGGCGGCAGTGTCCGCGTGCCGGCCGGAGACGAAGACGATCCCGGAGACCTGCCGGTCCAGCAGCATCTCCACGTATTCGTCCTCGGTCACGCCGCCGGCGGTCTGCGTACAGAGCACCGGGGTGAAACCACTCTGCGCCAGTGTGGACTCGATGACCTGCGCGAACGCCGGGAAGATCGGATTGTCCAGCTCCGGCACCACCAGGCCGACGAGGCCGGCGCTGCGCTTGCGCAGTCGCGCAGGGCGCTCGTAGCCGAGCACGTCGAGCGCGGTGAGAACGACCTGCCGGGTCTCCGGTGCCACACCTGGGCGGTCGTTGAGCACCCGCGACACCGTGGCCTCGCTGACGTCGGCCTGTTGGGCGATGTCAGACAGTCGAGCGCGCATGGCGGCACTGTAGCCCACCGGCAAGTTCTTGCGCGGCTCCCCGGATGCCCTTGCATCAGCAGCAACGATTGCCGTGTCCCGAACGTGCGAGGGCGGCGACGCGCCGACCGGCCGGCCCCACTACTACAAAGTGTCGTTGATAGGGGAGGATGGGCGGCGTGGAAGCACTGCGACTCATCCTCCTCTATGTCCATCTCATCGGCTTCGCCCTGCTGCTCGGCGGTTCGATCGCCCAGTACGTCAGCGGGAAGCTGCGGATCAACCCCGCCATGCTCTGGGGCGCCGTGATCCAGTTGCTGACCGGCCTCGGGCTCTCCGCGCCTCTGCGCGGCGGCGGTGACGACGAACCGTCGCCGGCGAAACTTGTGACGAAGTTGGTGATCGCGCTGCTGATCTTCGTCATGGTCTTCTTCTCCCGTAAGCGGGACGTGGTCAACCGCGGCCACTTCCTCGCGATCGTCGGCCTGACCCTGGTGAACGCGGCGGTGGCGGTCTTTTGGCGGTAGCGTCCGAGGGGGGAACCGCCCCCCGGAAACCGGACTTCGGCGACACCTTGGGGCTCGGTTAGCAGCACGAAGAGTGATGTGCCCCACGCAAGGGTTACACCCGGGTAACAGGCACTCAACAGTCGTGCACGATTGTCGGCCGGTGGGTGGGCGCGGGCGTACGCTCCCGTCCGTAACGTGGGACAGCCGGCGGCACACCCGCAGGTCGGCTGATGGGCTGCCACCGCACTAGGCGCGGTGTGCAATGGGAAGGAGACGTCTTGCGCTCGGTGCGTGGGATGCGGATCGCCTCGATCCTCGCGGCAGGTGGGCTCGTGCTCACCGCTGCCGCGTGTGGCCAGGCCCCGGATGATGACAAGAACGCCGGCAGTGGCGCCAAGAAGTTCAGCGCCTGCATGGTGACCGACGTCGGCGGCATCGACGACAAGTCGTTCAACACCTCGGCCTGGAAGGGCCTTCAGGAGGCCAAGGCCGCCAACGACAACATCGACATCAAGTACGTCGCGTCGAAGGCCGAGGCCGACTACGAGCCCAACCTGACGCAGTACGTCAACCAGAAGTGCGACTTCATCCTGGCCGTCGGCGGTCTGATGGCGAACGCCACCTCCAAGATCGCCAAGGCGAACCCGAACCAGCAGTTCGGCATCGTCGACGCCAAGCCGGGTGACGCCAACGTCTACCCGATGCAGTTCGACACCGCCCAGGCCGCGTTCCAGGCCGGTTACCTCGCCGCCGGGATGAGCAAGTCCGGCAAGGTGGGCACCTACGGTGGTCTGCCGATCCCGCCGGTGACGATCTTCATGGACGGCTTCGTCGACGGCGTGGCGTACTACAACACCACCAAGAAGAAGAACGTCCAGGCGCTGGGCTGGAACAAGGAGACCCAGAAGGGCTCCTTCACCAACGACTTCGCCAAGCAGGACGAGGGCAAGAAGGTCTCCGACGCGCTGGTCGCCCAGGGCGCGGACATCATCATGCCGGTCGCCGGCGGCTCCGGCCTCGGCACCACCGCGGCGGCCAAGGCCTCGGGCGGCAAGTACAACACCATCTGGGTGGACGTCGACGGCTGCGAGAGCACCCCGGACTGCGCCGCGATCATCACCACCGTGGTGAAGAACATCCCGGAGGCCGTCAAGGAGGCCGTGGTCAAGGCCGCCGGTGGCGAGAAGCTGCAGGCCAACCCGGGCTTCGTCGGCACCCTGGCCAACACCGGTGTCTCGATCGCCCCGTACCACGACTTCGACGGCAAGGTTCCGGCCGAGCTGAAGTCCGAGGTCGACAAGATCAAGGCGGACATCGCCGCCGGCACCATCACCGTCACCTCGAAGGCCCAGCCGACCAAGTGACGTCCAGCCGACCTCTCCGGTGAGATCATCGGAGAGGTCGGTGGGCACAGGTACGACCGATCGGCCGCTTCGGCCCCGCGGTGACCGTGGGGGTCGGAGCGGCCGATCGCGCACCGCGTCGGCCAGGCGTTCCGGCCCGTTCGACGGCAGCTAGGCTGCACCATCGCTCGCACTCCAGGAGGTTGCGCTGAGACTCGAACTGCGCGGCATCACCAAGCGGTTCGGTGATCTGGTCGCCAACGACCACATCGATCTGACGGTGGAGCCTGGAGAGATTCACGCCCTGCTCGGCGAGAACGGCGCGGGCAAGTCGACCCTGATGAACGTGCTCTACGGGCTGTACCAGCCCGACGAGGGCGAGATCCTGGTCGACGGTACGCCGCTGCGGCTGAAGGGGCCGTCCGACGCCATCGCGGCCGGGATCGGCATGGTGCACCAGCACTTCATGCTGGTGCCGGTGTTCACCGTCGCCGAGAACATCATGCTCGGTGCGGAGCAGGTCCGGGGCGGAATCGCCGGCTTCCTGGACCGGCGGCGGGCCCGGCGCGAGGTCACGGAGGTGTCCGAGCGCTACAACCTGCGGGTCGACCCCGACGCGGTGATCGAGGACCTGCCGGTCGGCATCCAGCAGCGTGTGGAGATCGTCAAGGCCCTCACCCGCGACGTCGACCTGCTCATCCTGGACGAGCCGACCGCGGTGCTCACCCCGCAGGAGACCGACGAACTGTTGACGGTCATGCGGTCGCTCAAGGCGGCCGGCAAGTCGATCGTCTTCATCACCCACAAGCTGGGCGAGGTCAAGGCGATCGCCGACCGGATCACGGTGATCCGACGCGGGAAGACGGTCGGCACGGCCTCGCCGGAGACCAGCCGCGACGAGTTGGCCGCGCTGATGGTGGGCCGCAGTGTGCGCCTCACGGTCGAGAAGTCGCCGGCCACGCCGGGCGAGCCGGTGCTGGAGGTGGCCGGGCTGGTCGTCGACGACGACCGGCAGATCCGGGCGGTCGACGGCGTGGACCTGACCGTACGGGCGGGCGAGGTGCTCGGCGTGGCGGGCGTGCAGGGCAACGGCCAGACGGAGCTGATCGAGGCGATCATGGGTCTGCGCCCGGTGCTCGCCGGCACGGTCAGCCTGGGCGGTGACCGGATCGACGGCTGGACGCCCAAGCGGGTGCTCCGGGCCGGCGTCGGCTATGTGCCCGAGGACCGCAGCGTGGACGGCCTGGTCAAGGAGTTCAGCGTCGCCGAGAACCTGGTTCTGGACATCTACGACCGGCCACCCTTCGGTAGCGGGCTCGCCCTGAAGCCCGACGCCATCGCGTCGTCGGCCCGGGAGCGGATCGAGCAGTTCGACGTTCGCACCTCATCGGCGGACGCGGCGGTGGGCACCCTCTCCGGTGGCAATCAGCAGAAGGTGATCGTGGCGCGGGAGCTGTCCCGGCCGCTGAAGCTCTTCATCGCCGCCCAACCCACCCGTGGCGTGGACGTCGGGTCGATCGAGTTCATCCACAGCCAGATCATCCACGAGCGGGACATCGGCACCGCCGTGATGGTGGTGTCCAGCGAGCTGGACGAGGTGGTCGGGCTGGCCGACCGGATCGCGGTGATGTACCGCGGACGGATCATCGGCATCGTCGGCCCGGACACCCCGCGTGAGGAGATCGGTCTGTTGATGGCCGGCATCCACCCGGACGCGGCGGGCGCGGGCACGCCGGCCGAGCCCCATGCGGCCCCCACCGGCACGCCGGCCGTGCCCGACGCGACCACCGCCGGCACCGCAGCCCAGCCCGGCACGGCTACCGCTGGTGGCGCGGCCGACGGGGGTCCGGCGCGCGCCGACGGCCCCGCGAGCGAGGACGAGGCATGACCACCAACCCCAATCCGCAGTCGGGCTCTCCGGACAAGGAGCCGGCGAGCGAGGCGCAGGCGGCGCAGAACGCCCTTGGCAACACCGAGCGGGCCGGCACGACCACGACGGAGAAGACGCCGGAGCCGAAGCCGTCCCTGGGCCGGCTCTTCCTGGACAACCTCTGGGCGGCCAACACCTTCACGGTGACCCTGCTGTCGCTGGTGCTGGCGATCGTCGTCGGCGCGGTGCTGATGGTCGTCTCCGACCCGGACGTGCTGCACACCTACACCTACATCACCGCCCGCCCCTCGGACGCGTTCAGTTCGAGCTGGACGCTGGTGAGCGAGGCGTACGCCAACCTGTTCAAGGGCTCGATCTTCGACCCCGAGGCGTTCTCCGGCTGGGTGAACGGCAGCAACGGCTGGCAGGCCGTGCTCGCGCCGATCTCCGAGACGCTGACGTACGCCGCGCCGCTGGTCTTCACCGGCCTGGCGGTGGCGCTGGCCTTCCGTGGCGGCCTGTTCAACATCGGCGCGCAGGGTCAGGCGACCATCGGCGTCATCCTGGCCGCACTGGCCGGCTTCCTGCTGCCACTGCCGCCCGGCCTGCACCTGCTGGTGGCGGTGCTCGCCGGCGCGCTGGGCGGGGCGATCTGGGGCTTCATCCCGGGCATCCTCAAGGCCCGCGCGGGCGCCCACGAGGTGATCAACACGATCATGCTCAACTACGTCGCCACGTACTTCCTGACCTGGCTCATCGTGCAGAACGGCGTGCAGGACCCGACCCGGACCGACGCGATCAGCAAGGCGGTGGACACCTCCGCGCAGCTACCCCGTCTGCTCGGTGACAACCTGCGGGTGCACGCCGGCATTCTGCTCGCCGTGCTGGCCACCTGGGCGGTCGCCTGGCTGCTCAACCGGTCCACCCTCGGCTTCGAGTTGCGGGCGGTCGGCGCCAACCCGGACGCCGCGCGGACGGCCGGCATCAGCGTGACCCGGACGTACATCCTGATCATGGTCTTCTCCGGGATCCTGGCCGGTCTCGGCGGCTCGAACATGGTGCTCGGCTCCACCGCCAGTGCGTTGACCCCGCTGGTGGTCGCGCAGATCGGCTTCGACGGCATCCTGGTGGCGCTGCTGGGCCGGGTGAAGCCGTGGGGAGTGCTGCTCGCCGCGCTGCTGTTCGGTGCGCTCCAGGCCGGCGGTAACCGGATGCAGTCGTACTCCGGCATCTCGCTGGAGCTGGTGACCGTGCTCCAGGCGCTGATCGTCATCTTCATCGCCGCACCCGCCCTGGTGAAGGCGATCTTCCAGCTCCGGGCCGCACGGGCCGCCCGGTTGCAGACGAGCCTGGCGAAGGGCTGGTAACGCATGTCCACCATGGCTGTCCCCGACGTCGCGGTCGGCGTCGACGAGGGTTTCTGGACCCGGACCCGCAAGGTCGGCCTCACGCTGCTGTCGCTCGGCCTGCTGGCGGCGGTGCTGTTCGGGGCGCTCGCCACCGACCAGCAGGCCCGTTTCACGCTCAGCGACGACGCGGCCGGCGCCGCCTTGGAGATCAACGGCACGATCGGCGCTATCCTGTTTGGGATCATCGCGATCGCCGCTGGCGCGGCCCTGCTCGCCGGGGTGCCGAAGCGCTGGTTCCTGCCGGTGCTCGGCGTCGGGCTGGTCGCCTTCGTGCTCTCCTTCCTCTGCTGGCAGGTCTCCGCCGCGCCGACCGGGCAGAACTTCATGCCGCTGGTCAACATCATCCGGGGCACGTTCATCCTGGCCCTGCCGTTGATCTTCGGCGCGCTCGCCGGGGTGCTCTGCGAGCGGTCCGGCGTGGTCAACGTGGCCATTGAGGGGCAGTTGCTGATGGGCGCGTTCAGCGGCGCCCTGTTCGGCAGCCTCTCCGGCAGCGTCTGGGTGGGCCTGGTCGCCGCCGCCATCGGTGGCGCGTTCATCTCGCTGCTGCTGGCCGTCTTCGCCATCCGCTACCTGGTGGACCAGGTCGTCATGGGCATCGTGCTGAACCTGCTCGCGGTCGGCGTCACCGGCTTCCTCTACGAGCGGCTGATGCAGACCGACGCGGAGAAGTACAACAGCGCGCCGCGCTTCAGCAACTGGGAGATCCCGCTGCTCAAGGACATCCCGGTGCTCGGTCCGGCGCTGTTCCGCGGCAACATCTTCCTCTACCTGGGCCTGCTGCTGGTGTTGGTGATCCACATCGGGCTGTTCCGTACCCGGTGGGGGCTGCGGACCCGGTCGGTGGGCGAGCACCCGATCGCCGCCGACACGCTGGGCGTCAAGGTGCTCCGGCTGCGTTACCGCAACGTGCTGCTGGCCGGTGTGGTGGCCGGTATCGGTGGAGCGTCGTACACGCTGGCGCTCTACTCGTTCACCAAGAACATGATCGGCGGCAAGGGCTTCATCGCGCTGGCCGCGCTCATCTTCGGTCGGTGGAACCCGACCGGGGCGCTGCTCGCCGCGCTCTTCTTCGGCTTCGCCGACCAGCTCGCCACCTACCTGAGCGCGATCAACAGCTCGATCCCCAGCCAGTTCCTGGCCATGCTGCCCTACCTGGCGACGATCCTGGCGGTCGCCGGGCTGGTCGGCCGGGTCCGGGCGCCCGCCGCCGACGGCAAGCCGTACATCAAGGGCTGACACCAGCAGGCGTGCCCGGCGGGACTCTCCCGCCGGGCGCGACGCGGTGGTCGCCGTCCGCGCCCACCAACACCATCCTTGGGTACGTCGTCGAAGTGGTGCGCAGCGCAGACGCTGCACCGTTCGTCTTGTGGAGGACGACCGAGTACGAAGATGGCCCCTCAGCATTTCGCTGAAGGGCCGCTCTGCGCTCTGACTCGTCAGTCAAGGGGGCCGATCTGCTTGGCCAGGCTGACGAACGATTGCCACGTCTGCGGGTCAAAGCTGAGGGTGCCACCATCGCGGTCTTTCGTGTCCCGCACCAGCACGACGCCGGGCAGGTTGTCGGCCACCTCTACGCACGACCCGCCGTTGGACCCAGAGCGAGTCGAGGTGTGCCACCGGGCACCGGTCATGTCCATTTCTGCGCCACTTCCTTGATCATTTCGAGTGACTGCCTGCGGGAGAGAGCTTCGCCTCTGATCGTCTCCCACGTTCCGTGGAGGGTAGCAAGGTCATCGGCGCCGTTGACTATCTGTGCTCGCGCCTGGTGGTCAAGATGGGCGATCACCGAGCCGTCGGCCTGGGTCGCCAGGATGAATCCGCCCTGCAAGCCAGGGTAGAGACCGGCATCCTCGGTCACCACGAGTACTTGTACGTGGGGCAGCTCGCCCATCTTCGCCAGGTGGGCCAGTTGTTCGGGCATGACGTCAGGACGACCGACTACTGGCCTCCGCAGCACCATTATGTCGATCACTGCGACGAACTGGACCAGGCGATCGCTGGCGAGGATCGCCTGGCGTCCGAGGCGCGACGCGACACGCTGCTCCATCTGGTCGGTGGTGAGCAGGTTGTGTGCCAACGTCGCTCGTGCGTACGCCTCGGTCTGGAGCAGGCCGGGCACCCAGGCCGGCTCGTACCACCGCAGCAGAGTGGCTTCTTGCTCCCACTCGATCCACTCGCGCAGCCACTCGGGATCGACTTTGGACAGCTCCCTGAGCATGCGTGTGAAGCGGCCGCCCTTCCCGCCGTCGCAGAGTGGATCGTGCGTCCGGTCCACGGCCAAGGCGTATTCAGTTGTGGGCGGGCGCCCGCCAGTTTCGACGGAGCTGACGTGGGACGCCGAGTAGCCGATCGTCCTACCGAAGTCTTCTTGGCTCAACGCGAGCTGAGTGCGCAGCAGGCGCAGCTCCGAAACCACGTATCCGATCACGCTGCTCATGGCCCCTCATTCCTGCTCAACCTCGTCGGCGCACTGCTCGCCGCTCTCACTTAGCGTGTCTGTCCAGCTCGATCAGCGTGAGCACGTATCGAAGGTAGTCCGGTCCTAACCAGACTGTGAAGGCGCGGTGCCGAGACGCCAGCCCCACCGCCGCTAACGAGCACGGCCGATGAATGGCTTCGGGTTACCGATCGCCGACTACGCACCCGATCGCGGAGATCGTGAACCACAGTCAGGAGTTGAAGCGATGGGCCTCAGCGCTCAGGCACCGCCACCCCTCGCCGGACCGAAGCCCGACCGCCCGAGGGAGTACGGCGCGCGGCCCCCGCACACTCCGCTGCGCCCGATCTGGTTCTGTCGAGCGGATGGCCAGCCGTGGCCCTGCGCCGAGGCCCGGCTGCGACTCAAGGCCGAGTTCGACGACAACATGCAGGGCCTGGCCATCTACCTGGCGGGCATGTACTACGAGGCGAGCCGGGACCTTTACCACCTGAACCCCCACGACGGTCCAAGCCCACGCGAGTTGTTCGATCGCTTCGTGGCCTGGGGTCCGTACCGCAGGCCGATCGTTGAAGATCGGTAATGCCCCGCCCTTCCGACCTCGATCACGTGCGTGGTGGTGGATAACAAGATCGCGACGATCTTGCGGTTTCTGTTGTCCACATGAGTGGAATGCACCTTATGTCGGGACAGAAACCGCAAGATCGCCGTGCAGGGGCAGTGTGGGGCGCGACGATCATGGGGTTGTGGTGCCCGGATTGGCAATTTATGGGCGTTTCGTTGCCCACCACAACTCCATGATCGGCGAGGCGGCGCCAGGTTGACGAACGGCCGCTCCGCCCAACGCAGTGGCAGCGCGGCAGTTTGATCACCGTGCACCCCTCCTGGCCGTGGGTAGCCGAGGTCGGGGAGGCGGCCCTGCCCGCTTCTGACCTGGGCTGCTTGGGCAGAATGGCGGCATGACCGACATTGACTGGGCGCGGTTGCGCGCTGCCGCCGTTGAGGCGATGCGGCACGCGTACGCCCCGTACTCGACCTTTCCCGTCGGCGCGGCCGCGCTGGTCGACGACGGTCGTGTGGTGGTCGGATGCAACGTGGAGAACGCCGCGTACGGGGTGACCCTCTGCGCCGAGTGCGGAGTCGTGTCCAGCCTGCACGCCACCGGTGGCGGTCGGCTCGTCGCGCTCTCCTGCGTCGACGCCACCGGCGAGCCGCTGATGCCGTGCGGCCGGTGCCGGCAACTGCTCTGGGAGAACGGCGGCCCGGAGTGCCTCATCGAGACGAAGACCCGCCCGCTGCGGATGGCCGAGCTGCTGCCGCACGCCTTTGGCGTGGAGGACCTGGAGGCGGTCACCGGTGAGACGCCGGTGCCGGTCGTCCCGGAGCGGCTGGCCGCCTGGCGCGGTCGCGGCACCGTCTTCGTGCATCCGGACATGTCCGCCGGGCAGCAGGTCTGGACGGCGTACTGGGAGCGGTCGGCCGGGGACGACGCGGACGCCGAGACCGGTGTGCTGGAGGAGGCGCCGAGCTGGGACGATCCCGCCGAGGCGATCACCTGGGGAATGGCCCGGACGCCCCGGGTCGTCGTGGTGGACGAGACCGGCACGATCTTCTGGGCCGGCGAGGGGGAGCCGCCGGCTGAGATTCCGGTTCGTTGGGGTTGAGGTTGGGGGGCGAGGGGCCACCGGGGCCCCCCCCCGCGGGGCCGGGGGTATAACCCACCCCGGCCCGGCGGGCCCCCCCCCCCCCCCCCGCCGCCCCGCCCCGCG
>NZ_JBNCKS010000034.1:56482-78287 GCF_049841635.1 Micromonospora sp. DT44
GTGCCCGGCTCCGGGCGGTCAGGCTTGATCCCTCCGCCGGGCACGGTCGGCCCCCGCCCCCGACCTGGGCACGGCCGCCGGTCTGGATCTGCATGACGACGTGAGAAGGAACCACAAAGTGAGCGGTTTAGCTGCTGTTGATGTTATTCGGGTCAAGCGGGACGGCGGTGTGCTGTCGGACGCGCAGATCGACTGGGTGATGGACGCGTACACCCGGGGGGTCGTCGCCGACGAGCAGATGTCGGCGCTGGCCATGGCCATCCTGCTCAACGGCATGACCGGCCCGGAGATCGCCCGGTGGACCGCCGCGATGATCGCCAGCGGTGAGCGGCTCGACCTCTCGGCCGTCCGGCGTCCCACCGTCGACAAGCACTCGACCGGCGGCGTCGGCGACAAGATCACCCTGCCGCTCACCCCGTTGGTGGCCGCCTGCGGCGCGGCCGTTCCGCAGCTCAGCGGGCGCGGTCTCGGGCACACCGGTGGCACGCTGGACAAGCTGGAGTCCATTCCGGGCTGGCGGGCTGCGCTGACCAACGACGAGTTCATCAGCCAGCTCGGCGAGGTCGGTGCGGTGATCTGCGCGGCCGGCGCGGGGCTCGCCCCCGCCGACCGAAAGCTGTACGCGCTGCGCGACGTGACCGGCACCGTCGAGGCGATCCCGTTGATCGCCAGCTCGATCATGAGCAAGAAGATCGCCGAGGGTACCGGCGCGCTGGTCCTCGACGTCAAGGTCGGCTCGGGCGCCTTCATGAAGTCCGTCGACCAGGCGCGCGAGCTGGCCCGCACCATGGTGGAGCTGGGTGGCGCGCACGGCGTCCGGACGGTCGCCCTGCTCACCGACATGTCGACCCCGCTCGGCCTGGCCATCGGCAACGCCGTCGAGGTGACCGAGTCGGTCGAGGTGCTGGCCGGGGGCGGCCCCGCCGACGTGGTGGAGCTGACCCTCGCGCTGGCCCGGGAGATGCTCGACGCCGCCGGCCTGCCGGACGCCGACCCGGAGGCCGCCCTGCGCGACGGGCGGGCGATGGACTCCTGGCGGGCGGCGATCCGGGCGCAGGGCGGCGACCCGGACGCCCCCATGCCGGCCGCCCGCGAGGTCGAGGTGGTCCGGGCCGACCGGGACGGATACGTGGCGGCCGTCGACGCGTACGCCATGGGGGTTGCGGCCTGGCGGCTCGGCGCGGGCCGGGCCCGCAAGGAGGACCCGGTCAGCGTGCCGGCCGGTGTGGTGTTGCACCGGCGGCCGGGCGACGCGGTGCGGGCCGGCGACCCTCTCTACGAGCTGCGCGCGGAGGATTCGACCCGAATTCCGGCGGCTCTGGCGGAGGCAAGTCGCGCGGTGCACATTGCACCGACCGCGCCGACCGCGGCACCGCTGGTCATCGAGCGGATCGGCTGACCGAGCCGGGGTCGGGCCGGCGTGGTGCCGGTCACCTGGGAGCGCTATTGTCGCAGGCCAAAGGCGTCGCGTGCAGACAGGAAGTTGCCCCGTGACCGTACCTGCCCCCGACCCGCGCGAGGTGCGCGAGGCGAGCCTGGACGAGCTGTCCCGGCTCGGTCTGCCGCTGCCACCGGCCCAGTTTCCGCTCGTGTGGGAGCCGGGTGACGCGATCGAGCTGCGTCCCCGGGCCGAGATCGAGGCCCGGATCGCCGTGCTGCACCTCATCCTGGCCCGCTGCTTCGGGATGCCCCCGCAGGCGGCGATGAGCTGGCTGCTCGGCTCGCACCTGGTCGAGATGGTCACCCCACCCGAGTGGCAGTTCGTGATGGGCGGCAAGGGTGACCACCGCTCGTTCGTGCTGCACCATGACGCGCTCTTCGCGCTGGCCTGGGTGCTGGGGCTGAGCAAGCAGCTCGACCCCACCCTGGCGGTGGACGAACGGCTGGTCGAGCGGCTGCCGCACATCGCCGAGGGGGAGACCTTCGGGCGCTGGCAGTCCCGCATCCTCGCCGCGCCGCAGCATCCGGCCGACGCGGCGGCCCTGCTCGACCTGCACTACTGCCTGGACTGGGCGTACCTGGAGTCCGAGCGCAACGGTCGCCCGCTGCCGGGCCTGGTCGACGCCAACGCGATCGGGCAGCGGCGCTGGGCGCTGGAGTGGGCGGTGATCCTGCGCGGGCCCTACCACGACGAGCCGCCCGGCTGGGAAGAGGTCGACCTCTCGACCTGAGGTCAGCGGGGCCGGTAGGCGTCCAGCCGGACCGCCACGGACACCCGGCCGGGCTCGGGCAGCGCGGCCAAGCGTTCGGCGAGCGCGGCCGGGTCGGTGTGCCAGGCGCTCGGACCCATCCCGACCAGCGTGGCGATCTCCGGCCGGGTCAGGGTCAGCTCCGCGCGGTGCACGGTCGAGCTGACCGGCGTGAAGTGGCCGCCCAGGGTGGCGGTCACCCGGTCGGCCTTGTCCGGGTCCACCCGGAGCAGGCGCAGGGCGTCCACCAACTCGGTGAGGTGCTCGTCGGCGGGCGTCACCACCAGCAGCGTGCCGGCGCGGTCGAGCACCCGGTGGAACTCCGGGCCGTTGCGCGGGGCGAACACGTTCAGCAGCACGGCCGCCGCACCGTCGGCCAGGGGCAACCGCTGCCAGGTGTCGGCGAGGGCCGCGGCCGCCCGGGGGTGCGCCCGCGCCGCGCGTCGCAGCGCCGGCTTGGAGACGTCCAGGGCCAGACCCACGGCGTCCGGCAGCGCCGCCAGCACCGCGCCGAGGTAGCGGCCGGTGCCCGCGCCGGCGTCCACCACCAGGGGGTACGCGTCAGAGCGCTCGCCCCGTACCCCTGCTGTTGTCTCCTCGGAAGCGGGCGTGGCGCGAAGCCGCGCGACTGCCTCGGTCGCGGCGGCGGCGAGCGCCGTCGAGATGATGTCGTAGTGGCCGGCGGCCTGGAACTCCGCGCGTGCGGCGACCATCTCGGCGCTGTCGCCGACGTGCGGCGCCCGACCGGTGAGCAGGTTCACGTAGCCCTGACGCGCGACGTCGAAGGTGTGCCGGCGTGGACAACGCAGCGCACGGGCGTTGCCGGCGGCCGTCTCGGCCAGCGGTTCGCCGCAGACCGGGCAGCTCAGCCGGTCGAGGATGCGCGGGTCCACGTCAGGCCTCCAGACCCCGGCGGGGACGGGGCGCGCGGCTCTGCGCGAGGTGGTCGACGACCCGGTGGGTGAACGCGCCGAGCGCCTCGACCTCGGCCGGGGTGAGCAGGTCGAGGAAGTGCTGCCGGACGGCGGTCACGTGGCCGGGGGCGGCGGCCTCGATGGCGTTCCGGCCGGCCCGGGTGAGCACGACGATCGCGCCACGGGCGTCGTCCGGGCACTCCTCCCGGGTCACCAGGCCGCGCTGCTGCATCCGCGTCAGGTGGTGCGAGAGTCGACTGCGGGACCACAGCATCCGGTCGGCAAGTTCGCTGAGACGCAGCCGGCCCTGCGGCGTCTCGGAGAGGTCGGAGAGCACGTCGTAGTCCGGCTCGGACAGGCCGGCGTCCTGGGTCAGCTCCCGGGCCAGTTCCAGGTCGAGCAGGCGACGCATCCGGCGGTAGCCCCGCCAGGCGCGGTCCTGGCGTTCGTCCAGCCACCGGGTCGCTTCCATGCCGCTCAGCCTAACGTCTTGGTTGACATGTCATCGAATCGCCTCCTACGGTCGATGACATGTCAAACAAACTGTGGGACCTCTTCGGCGCCCGTGGACGCGGCGTGCTCGTCACCCTGCGCCGCGACGGCCGACCCCAACTGTCGAACCTCGACTACCTGGCCGAACGCGGCTTGATCCGCTGCTCCACCACGGGCGACCGGGCCAAGGTGCGCAACCTGCGCCGTGACCCCCGGGCGAGCTTTCACGTGACCACGCCGGACGGCGGCGCGTACGCGGTCGCCGAGGGAATCGTGACGCTCACCGAGCCGGCGTCGGCAACCGACGACGCGGAGGTCGACGAACTGGTCGAGGTCTACCGGGGAATCCGCGGCGACCACCCGGACTGGGCCGACTACCGCGCCGCCATGGTCGCCGACGGGCGGGTGGTCCTGCGACTCGCCGTCGACCGCGTCTACGGCTGGCCCGGATGAGCGGGCCGGCGTGGCCGACCCCAGCAGGTGACTAGGGTCTGGGGATGGTCGCAACTATCCGGTACGAGGACATCGTCAAGGTCCCGAAGGCGCTGCTGCACGATCATCTCGACGGCGGGCTGCGTCCCGCGACGATCGTCGAGTTGGCGGCCGAGGCGGGGCACGAGCTGCCCACCACCGACCCCGAGGCGCTCGGACGCTGGTTCTCCGAGGCCGCCGACTCGGGGTCGCTGGAGCGCTACCTGGAGACGTTCGCGCACACCGTGGCGGTCATGCAGACCGGACCGGCGCTGCGCCGGGTGGCGCGCGAGTGCGCGCTGGACCTGGCCGCCGACGGCGTCGTCTACGCCGAGGTCCGCTTCGCTCCCGAGCAGCACCTGGAGCGGGACCTGACGTTGGACGAGGTCGTCGAGGCCGTGCTGGCCGGGTTCGCCGAGGGGACCGCCCAGGCCGCCGAGGCGGGCCTGACCATCCGCGTGGGCACGCTGCTCACCGCCATGCGGCACGCGGCCCGCTCGCAGGAGATCGCCGAGCTGGCCGTACGGCACCGGGACGCCGGCGTGGTCGGCTTCGACATCGCCGGCGCGGAGGCGGGCTTCCCGCCCACCCGCCACCTGGACGCCTTCGAATACCTCCAGCGGGAGAACTTCCACTTCACCATCCACGCCGGTGAGGCGTTCGGGCTGCCGTCGATCTGGCAGGCGATCCAGTGGTGCGGCGCGGACCGGCTCGGTCACGGCGTACGGATCGTGGACGACATCGCCCCGGACGGCACGCTCGGTCGGCTGGCCGCGTACGTCCGGGACAAGCGGATTCCCCTGGAGTTGTGCCCGTCGTCGAACGTGCAGACCGGTGCCGTGGCCTCGATCGCCGAGCACCCGATCGGTCTGCTGCGGGACCTGCGGTTCCGGGCCACCGTCAACACCGACAACCGGCTGATGAGCGGCACGTCCATGTCGCGGGAGATGTCGCTGCTGGTGGAGACGTTCGGCTACGGCTGGCGCGAGTTGCAGTGGTTCACCATCAACGCGATGAAGAGCGCCTTCATCCCGTTCGACGAGCGGCTGCGGATCATCGACGAGGTGATCAAGCCGGCGTACGCCAAGCTGCTGGCCTGATCCTCGTCAACCGTGCGGGTGGTCCTGTCGGTGGTGGTGGGTGTGGTGGCCGGCGAGCAGGCCGGCCACCCGGCGCAGCACCTCCCGGGCCCGGGCCGCCTCGGCACCCAACCCCGTCTGGCGGCGCAGCACCTCGGGTTCGGCCCGCAGCAGGGCCACGCCGCGCCGGACCAGCACCCGGGGCGCCTTGCGCTGCTCGGACAGGTCCCGGGCCAGCCGGCGCAGGAACGTCGCTCCGCGCGGGCGGCGTAGCGCGTACGCCCCGGCGAGAAGCCCGCGACGGCGGCACTCCTCGACGATCTCGGCGGCGAAAATCCCTTCGGCCACGAAAAGTGGCGATCCGTCGACATCAAATGGCCGGCTGGCTACCCGTCGATCCGCGCCGATCGCATAAACCGGCACATCGGCACGTCCCTCGCGGGCCAGTCGCGCAATCGTTTCGACAGCCGTGGAGGCGTCCCAGGACTGCGGCGATTCCCAATCGACCTGCCCGTTTCGTCGCGGCAACGTAGGGTCATCGCCGTCTTTGTAGAAGTCGTCAAGGCACAGCACGGGTAAGCCGGTTTGCTGCGCTATGTACGACTTCCCGGAGCCTGAGGGGCCGGCGAGCAGGACAACGCGGTGGGGATGATCCATTACCTTCAGTTACTCCGGCCAGACGGACTGCTATCAAATCGCATCAACATCTCATCACACACTCGGCCGGTGACAACCTGGGCTTTCTTCTTGTCGAGCGGCGTGATGGAATCTCGGGGGTCCGACCCGCCGGGTCGGTCGCTGGGCGTTGCCCGGGGCAACGCGTTCAAGCTGTAATCGCGAGGGCGGTGACGTGAGCAAACGGCCAAAGACGGCGGGCTCCTTCCTGTCGCGACTGCGCCGGCCGGCCAGTCGACTCCGGGACATGCCGATCTGGTCCAAGCTCGGTCTCATCATGATCGTGCCGACCATCGCCACGGTCGTTGTGGGCACCAGTGGTCTCGTCGACCACCTGGACACGCTCAACAATGCCAACCGGGCCGGCGACCTGGCCAATCTGTCGAGCTACTCGGGTGACCTGGTCGACAAGCTCCAGGATGAGCGGACCTCCGCCGTCCTGCTGCTGCAGGCGACCGGAACGCAGCCGAAGGCGCAGTACCAGGAGGCCTACAACCGGGCGAACAGCCGGGTCGACCAGGCCATGTCCCCCTACCGGCAGCAGCGGGGCGACATCGAGGACCTGCCGGGCAGCCTGGAGGGCGTGCTCAGCGGCATCGACCAGAGCCTCAAGGACCTGCCGGGCGTCCGCAGCCAGGTGTTCAACGGCAAGCTCAAGCTCGCCGAGGCCGTCCAGGCGTACGAGGGTCTGATCAACGACCTGCTCGCCATCCGGGACTCGGCCACCCAGCTCGCCGGTAACAACGAGCTGAGCGACCGGATGCGGGCCGCGGCGGCGGTCGCCCGCGAGAAGGAGTTCCTCTCGCTCCGGCGGGTCGTCGTGCACCGCGCGCTCGGCGTGCAGGGTGGTCAGCGGCTGACCCCGGCGCTGCGCACCGACTACATCGCCAGCGGCACCGGCCAGCAGCAGGCGCTGCAGAGCTTCAAGGCCGTGGCCAGCCCCGACGAGGCGAAGTTCCACGACCAGACGGTCGCCGGCGGTGACCGGCGCGAGGCGCAGAACTACATCGGCTGGATCGACGGCAACACGACCGGCGACATGCGCGGCGCTCCGTTCGGCCCGGACCAGTGGGAATCGGCCATGACGGCCAACGCCAAGCTGATCCGCGCCGTCGAGACGAAGCTCGACGGTGACGTGGTCGCCGAGGCCGACAACATCCGGTCGGACGTCCAGCGCCAGGTGTTCCTGGAGACCGGCCTGCTGCTCAGCATGCTGCTGCTGGCCATCCTCTTCGCGTACCTGGTCGCCCGCTCGATGGCCCGGTCCCTGCGCGAACTGCGCCAGGGCGCCCTCTCGGTCGCCCAGTACGGCCTGCCGCAGGCGGTGGCCCGACTGCGCGACCCGCAGGTCGTCGGGCAGCTCTCCCCGGTGCAGTTGGCCAACCAGATCGCCGAGCCGCTGCCGGTCCGGAGCAAGGACGAGTTCGGTCAGGTGACCGAGGCGTTCAACGCCGTCCACCTCGAAGCCGTCCGCACGGCCGCCGAGCAGGCGGCGCTGCGCGCCTCCGTCGCGACCATGTTCGTCAACCTGGCCCGTCGTTCGCAGATCCTGGTCGACCGCCTCATCGGGCACCTCGACCGGCTGGAGCGCGGCGAGGAGGACCCGGACCGACTGGCCGAGCTGTTCCAGCTCGACCACCTGGCCACCCGGATGCGCCGCAACGACGAGAACCTGCTCGTTCTCGCCGGCGCCGACTCCACCCGCGTGCAGCGCGAGCCGGCGGCGCTCATCGACGTGCTGCGCGCCGCGCAGTCCGAGGTCGAGCACTACACCCGCATCGAGTTCGGCGTCATCGACCGGGACATCGAGGTCGCCGCGCACGCGGTCAACGACCTCGTGCACCTCGTCGCCGAGCTGTTCGACAACGCCACCGCGTTCTCCCCTCCGGACTCGCAGGTCATGGTCGAGGCCCGACGGGTCGGTGACCGCGCCTCGCTCTACGTGGAGGACCGCGGCATCGGCATCAGCCGCGAGCAGCTGCACGAGCTTAACGACAAGCTCGCGACGCCGCCCCAGGTGGACGTGGCCGTGTCCCGCATGATGGGCCTGGTCGTGGTCGCCCGCCTGGCGTCCCGGCACGGCGTTCGCGTCGAGCTGCGTCCCGGCGCCGACCGTGGCACGGTGGCCGACGTCACCATGCCGACCTCGGTTCTGGTTCCCCGGGCGCTCTCCGGCCGGGTGCAGCAGCCGCCGGCTCTTCCCGCCGCCGGCGGCCCGCAGTCCGCAGGTCCGTCGCCGGTCCTCGGCGCGCTTCCCGCGCTGGGCAACGGTTCGCGCCCCGGCGAGTCCGGCAACCAGGTCACCCTCGGCGGCCGGCCGTTCGACCCGGCATCGCGCAACGGTTCCGGTACGCCCGCCAACACGGGTGCGTACCGCTCGATGCCCGCCTGGTCGGACCTCACCGGCGCGAGCGCGAGCGCGACGAACGGCGTCAACGGCGGCGACGGGTTCACCCCGCGCTCGGCCAACGGGCAGTCCATCGACCCACTGCCGCAGCGTCGGGCCGGCGACGAGCCGAACGGCGGCCAGCAGCCGACCATCCCCCGGCAGCTGCCCAGCAGCCCGGAGGCCCAGCCGTACTCCGCGCCGCCGGTCTCCGCCCAGCCGTACTCCGGCGCGCCGGTCTCCGCCTCGCCCGCGTCCGGCCAGCCGTACTCCAGCCAGCCGTACTCCAGCCAGCCGTACTCCGGCCAGCCCTACTCGGGGGCGCCGTACGGCGGTCCGCCGGTGTCCGCCGCGCCCGTCTCGGCTTCTCCGGCCTCCGGTCAGCCGTACTCGGCGCCGCCGGTCTCCGGCCAGTCGTTCAGCGGCTTCACCCCCCGGTCCGCCCCGCCCGCACCGGCGCCCGGCACCCCGGCGCCGCCGGCCTGGCCGCCGGTTCCCGGCGGCGAGCGGGACACGCAGACCCCGCCGGTGCCCGAGCGGCTCGCCGCCGCCCTGGACATGACGACGGAGCTGCCCCGGGTGCCGCGCCCTGGCGAGCAGCCGACCACCGCGGCTCAGCCGCCGGCTCCCGCGCCGCAGGCGTCGCCGGTGCCGTCGAGGCCGGCCGCGCAGGCCCAGACCTCGTCGGCCCGCCCGGCACCACAGCAGCCGCAGGCCCAGAACCGCCAGCGGTACGCGGACGAGACGATGGAGCTGCCGATCTTCCGGGAGCTCGAGTCCGCCTGGTTCCGTACCCGCCGTCCGGGTTCGGAGGAGGTTGGCGTCACGCCGTCGACGAACGGCGGCGACGCGACCCAACAGTTCGCCACGGTCGATGCCACCGGTCGGGCAGTCAAGACACCACCCGGAACGACAGGTAACACACCGATGGCAGACACTCCGACGGCCGGAGGAGCGCCGCGGGACAACGGGTCGACAGCGAACGGCGGCGTACGCCCCGACCTCGCCGAGGGCCTACCGAACCGCCGGCCCCAATCGCCGAGCAACGGCTGGCAGACCGCCGCCGACGACGGCTGGCGTGCCGCCTCGGCAGCGGCCAGCGCGGCGCCGGTGAACGAGACCACCACGACCGGCCTGCCCAAGCGCAAGCCGATGGCGCAGCTGGTGCCGGGCGCGGTGGAGAAGCCCGTCACCTCGGTCCAGCGGCGCTCCCCGGAGGCGGTCCGTGGCCTGCTCTCCGCCTACCATCGGGGCGTGCAGCGAGGGCGTAGCACCTCGGACAACCCGACCAGCCCGGAGGAGACTCCGGGAGGGCAGCAATCCTCGCAGTCTGGCTCAGGCTCAGCGGCCGGGAGCGGGCAGAAGGAGCAAGAAGGATGACAACTACGCAGGATCTTGGTTGGCTGCTGGCCAACTTCGCCGATCGGGTGCCGGGTGTCGCACACGCGGTCGCCGTCTCGGCGGACGGCCTGCTCCTCGCGTCGTCACGGGACCTGCCGCGGGACCGGGCAGACCAGCTCGCCGCGATCGCGTCCGGTCTGGTCAGCCTGACCCAGGGAGCGGCCCGCTGCTTCGAGGGAGGCGCGGTGCTGCAGACCGTCGTGGAGATGGACAATGGCTTCCTGTTCCTGATGTCCATCTCGGATGGTTCCTCCTTCGCCGTGCTGGCGGCCCGCAGCTCCGACGTCGGGCAGGTCGGCTACGAGATGGCGCTACTGGTCGACCGGGTGGGCGACGCCCTGACCCCGCAGCCGCGCGCGGCCGCGGGCATGCTGGGCTGACGTCTCGCCGATCGTGCGGTCGGCGCAACTGATACGACAAGAACGACGAGTTCCACCGGTGGGAGCCGGTACGGGGTGCGAAGGAGGTGAGCGGCGACATGGCCGATCGTGATGAACCGACCGGAGCGTTGGTCCGTCCATACGCCGTGACCCGTGGTCGAACCCGTCCCCGGCTCGACATCGCGCTGGAGGCGCTCGTCGAGACGACGGTGCGCGGCCGGGCCACTGCCAATGGCAGCGGCCAGGGCCGCGAACACCAGTACATCGCCGCGCTGTGTGACGGACGCGTGCAATCGCTCGCCGAGATTGCGGCGCGGATGCAGCTGCCGCTCGGTGTGGCCCGGGTGCTCATCGCCGACATGGCGACGGACGGCCTGGTCGCGGTCCACGAGCCGACCATCCTGGACGACTCCGACGACGCGGTGGGCACTGAACTGCTGGAGAGGGTGCTGAGTGGACTTCGCAGGCTCTGACATGTCGCACCGCCCACCGACCCCGAGTGGGCGCGTGACGTCGGCGAAGATCGTTATCGCCGGTGGATTCGGCGTCGGTAAGACGACGCTGGTCGGCTCGGTCTCGGAGATCACGCCGCTGACCACCGAGGCCATCATGACCTCGGCCGGCGTGGGCGTCGACGACACCCGGCAGGTGCCGGGCAAGACGACGACCACGGTGGCCATGGACTTCGGCCGGATCTCGATCGACCGTGACCTGATCCTGTACCTCTTCGGTACGCCGGGTCAGACCCGATTCTGGTTCATGTGGGACGAACTGGTGCGGGGTGCGATCGGTGCGGTCGTGCTGGTGGATACCCGCCGGCTGGCCGACTGCTTCGCGGCGATCGACTTCTTCGAGCACCGGCGGCTGCCGTACCTGGTGGCCATCAACTGCTTCGACGGGATGCAGTACCACGACCCGCAGGACGTCCGGGACGCTTTGGCGATCTCGAGCGACGTGCCGGTGGTGGCCTGCGACGCCCGTAACCGGGAGTCGACGAAGCACGTGCTGATCTCGCTTGTCGAGTACGTGCTCACCATGCGTCGTACCCGCGCCGTCGCCCCGGCCTGACCGGTAGGCTCTCGCGCCCGGTGGTGGTTCCGGCCGCCACCGGGCGGGCGATGCTGCCCACCCGACGCGCGCGACCAAGAATCCTGGAACGGCCGCAGAGGCCCTTCCAGGATTCTGTGCGTCTCGGACACTGCCGCCCGTGTCGTCGCGGCCCGCCGAGTTCGCTCCTGAACGCACTCCCGCCCCCAGCCAGGAGGCGTGGGGGCGGGAAGAGGAACGGACGCTACAGAGGCGCTCAGGACTGGTAGCCGGCCGAACGGTACTCGTACTCGCGGTCGTCGTCGCGGTCCCCGTGGTCGCGGCTGAAGTCCCAACCACCGGCGGCCTCGCGGCCCGGACGACCGCCGACCGCGAATCCGCCGATCTCCTGACCGCGACGCCAGCCACGGAAGTAGCCCGTGGTGTTCTCCGCGAGGCTCGCCGCGTCCCGCACGATCCGGAGTGGACGCTCCTCGCGCAACGGGGAACCCGGGACCAGGTTGGCCTGCGGAACGCGCTTCGGCAGGCCGGCGTTGGTCTCGGCGCCGACCGCGGGGCGGGCGGCCTGCTCGGCGGCCTGCCATCCGGTGTCGGCCGTGGTCGACCAGTCCAGGTCGGACTCGTCCTCGCCGTGGCCCACGAACCAGGCGGACTTGGCCTGCGCGAAGATCAGCAGGTCCCCGTCACCCTCGTCGGCGACCGGCGGCGGCCGGTGCTCGACCGGGGGCGGCGGCCGGTGTTCGGCGGCCCGCTCGACCAGCGGTGCCGGACGGCCGTTGCGGTTGGCCTGCTCACGGTCGACCAGCCGCAGCGGCGGAGCGTCCAGGCGAGGCTCGCCCGAGGGCGGGTTGAGCCCTTCCCGCAGCGCCCGGTCGGCCAACGGCGGCGGCTCGACCAGCCGCAGCATGGGAGGCTCCTGGGGCAGGTCATCGGCCAGCCAGGGCGGCGTGACCCGCCCGTCGGCCCGACCCGGGTCCGTCGGGGTTTCGACGCCACGGCCGCCACCGTACGGGTAGGCGACCGGGTTGTTCGGCGAGCTGTCGGCCGGGTCCTCCGGGTTGTTGACCAGAGGCCAGTTCGCCCGGGATCCCGGGGGGGCGGACAACTCCTGCTCCGGCCGGGGAGCGGGCACCGGGATGCTGAGGTCGGTGACGCTGAACCCGCCGGTGGGTGGGTCCTGGACCGACGGCCGCTGCGGGTGGCCCTGCCGTTCACCGTTGGTCTTCGGGCGGGGCGGGATGACCGTGCGCTGCCGCTCGGCGCGAGCGTTGTTGATGGCGGCGGTGGTCAGCGTGGGCCGGAACGGCTCGCCCGCTTCGGCCGGTGGCACCGCGCCGCGCTGGGCCGGCGCGATCGGGGTGATCCCCGGTGGCGGGGGCGGGGGCGACGAGACCGGCCGGTTGGTCGGGCCGTCGATCCGGCTCGGGAGCGGTTCGGCGCGACCGGGTGGCGCGGACACCGGTGGGCCGGCCACGGCAGCCGGTGCGATCGGCGCGGGTGCGACCGGTGGCGGGGTGACCGGAGGGGGTGCGACCGGTGGCGGGCCGAGTGGCCGAGGCGAGGCCAGGGGAGAGCTGCCCGGGGCAGGCTCCGGCCGGCTGCGTCGGCCACCGACGGGCGTGGGCTCGGCGGGGGTCGGGGTCGGTCGGACGGAGCGCAGGCCGGTGCCCGCGCCCGTGCCGGCGAGACCGGTCAGCTCACCGACGGCTTCGCCGCGTCGGGCGGCGGCCCGGCGGCCGGGAGCCGGCGCGGGGGTGCTGACGCGGGCGCTGAGCGCGCTCACCAGCGCCTCACAGCCCGCGTCGCAGGCCCGTACGGAGGCGACGGCCTGCCGGACCGTCTCGGCCACGGCGGAGGTGAGCGCCCGGTTGACGGCGGCGCGACGTGGCGTCTCCGAGATGGCGACCCGCAGCGCGGTGACCGCTTCGTTGATCTCCTCGGCGTCGGCGACCCCGTCCGCCGCGAGGTGAGCGGCGATGGCGTCCGCGGCGACGGAGACTTCGCGGCCACGGGCGATGGTGCCGCCGAGCATGCCGGGCTCGGGCAGTGCGTCCAGCACGGCCAGCGACACCGGTTCGGCCGGGTCCGGGTACGCGCGCAGCGCCGCCGGATACAACTCCCGCAGCACCTCTCGCAGCGCCACGGCGGCGGAGTGCCGGCCGCTGGCCAGGGCGGCGTGGGCGGCGAGTACCTGCTTGTAGCCGGCGAGGTCCCGGGGAGCCGGCAGGGTGACGGCGGAGAGAGCGCCGGCCTGCAACGCGCGGGCCAGGCCGACGGCCCGGCGCTCGGCCGGGGGTGACTGCATCTCCTCCAACGAGTCGTCGTCGGCGAAGCGCTCGGCGAAGTCGTCCACCGAGTCGTCGTCGGCGATCGCCAGGGGCCGACCCGCCGCGCTCAACAGCGAGGTGACCGTGTGGTCGTCGCTGTCGGCGGCGATGGCCGCACCGCTCGGCCCGCCCGACCGCTCCACGAGCAGCGCGACGAGCTGGGCGTAGCCAGCCGCGTCGTCGCCGATCTCGCAGACATGCAGCAGACGGCCTGCGTCGTCGACCACAGCGGACGTCAGCGTCGAACCGGCCGAGGCCGGTCGGTCAGCCGGATCCGCCGAGGCCAGACCGCAGTACACGCGCACGAGCGCCACGGCGTCGTCCTCCTCCCGGGACAGGTCTTCCTACTGCCAGCAACTGATGCTCCCCGGTACGGGTCAGTCGCGCCAGTCCACCACCGCAGAGATCTTGCCGACAATGGTGCGCCAACCCAAACTCGCAGTTTGTGCCCCGATCTTCTTCAGACGTCGCCGGCCCATGAAAGCGCCGATGCCGCCGTTGACCGTGGCGCGGAGCGCCTCGTCGAGGTTGTCGAGGCTGGAGCCGGCGGAGAGCATGTCCAGGACCGCAGGCAGGCGCAACGCGTACGACAGGTCGCGGGCGACCTCGCCGGCCTCGATCAGCAGGGTCGAGTCCCAGGTGTCGTGGCCGCCCCGCAGGTTCTCCACGACGAGGTCGAGTTCGTAGGTGTCCTCGTCGAGCGGCACGATGTCGGCCGGCTCCACCCGTTCGGACAATTCATTCCAGCTGTCCAGCTGGGACAGATCGTTGGGCGCGCCGGAACGGACGAAACTGACCAGCGACTCGGGGGTCTTGAACAGCAGCAGCTTGCCCCGGTGGCTGAGGAAGACCGGCACCTCCTCGTCGTCCGCCTCGTCGGTGGCGTCCTCGTCCTCGTCGGCGTCCTCGTCAGCCTCGGCGGTGGCGTCACCGTCGGCGTCACCGTCGCGGCGACGGCGCGAGGACTTGTCGTCCTCGTCGGCGTCGGCGAACTCCTCGGCCAGCTCCTCGTCGAGGATGACGACCGTCTCGTCGTCCTCCTCCTCGATGACCTGGCGGCGGGCGAGGAACGGGTCGTCCTGGTCGCGCTCGGTCACGTCGGTCGGGGTCA
Source organism: Micromonospora sp. DT44 (assembly GCF_049841635.1). Classification (NCBI taxonomy): domain Bacteria; kingdom Bacillati; phylum Actinomycetota; class Actinomycetes; order Micromonosporales; family Micromonosporaceae; genus Micromonospora; species Micromonospora sp. DT44. The sequence goes on from NZ_JBNCKS010000034.1 coordinate 70,955, forward strand.
GCGAGCCGGCCGTCCGGTAGGCGCGCAGCGTGAAGCCGGTACCCGCCGGTAGGGCGATCTCGACGGGGTCGATCCGCAGCTCTTCCCAGAGCGACCTGTCGACCGCCGCGCGGGGGGTGTCGTCGGCCTCGTCGGCCTCGTCTGGCTCGGCCGGGCCGGTGGTGTCGTCGAGCTCGGGCTCGTCGGCGTCGGGCCGTTGGGGCGACTGGCGGGCCACGCTGACCTCCGTGTGCTTCGGGTTGCCCACCCACCGGGGTCTCCGACCGGCGAGTGACTCTGGGCACATACCCTAGTCGGCGACTCGGGAAGCCCGGAGCCCGCACCCCGGTGGCCGGCCGAGGAACGTCTCGTACCTGCGGGTGCGTGATGGTGGCGGACCGGCCGCCAGACAAGTAGCGTAGCTACGCATGAAGGCTCAGTCGCTGCACGGTCACCTCGACGCCCTTCTACTCGCCGTCCTCGAACAGGGGGCGCTGCACGGCTACGCGATCATCGAGTCCCTGCGGGCACGCAGCGACGGCAGCCTCGACCTGCCCACCGGCACGATCTATCCGGCTCTGCGCAGGCTGGAGCGGGCCGGGCACGTGGCGAGCACCTGGAGCACCGTCAACGGTCGGGAGCGGCGGACGTACCAGCTCACCGACTCCGGCCGCCGGGCGCTGGCCGGGGAGCGGGCCGGGTGGCAGGAGTTCCGGGTGACGGTCGGTCGGTTCCTCGACCCCGGCGGCCCGCCCGTCACCCCCGCCTGAGCGGCGACCGGGTCAGCGGGCGGTGGCCCGTACCCAGCCGCGCGCCGCGCGGCTCAGCGAGAAGTTCGCCGCACCCACCACCACCATGCCGACGATCATCGGCGGCCAGGTCAGCGCCGCGTCCCACAGGTCGACCGACCACACGAAGAGGGCGCCACCGGCCGCCATGCCGAGGGCCAGCGTGGCGGTCAGGCCGGTGCCCACCGCCCGCTGCGCCACCGCCAGGTGGGGTCGCGACGACCGTGCGCTCGCCCAGATCACCAGCAGGCCGGTCACCGCGAGCAGCAGCCCGCCGGCCCAGATCCAGTCGACCGAGGCGGACAGCAGCCGGTAGGCCGCGGGCGGTGGTGGACCGGCGCTCCAGCTCGACCCCTGCCACGTGAGGTCGCCGGCTGCCACCAGGACCCCGGCCACGGCCAGCATCCGCAGGGAGAGGCCGCGCAGGGCGGCCACCGCCAGCTCCGCCTGCCAGGAGGGCAACACCTGCGACGGCGCGCCGAACTCGGCCACCGCCCGGCGCTGCGCCTCCGTGGGCGGCACACCCCTCTCGCGGTACGCGTCGACGGCGTCCAGCAGGTCGTGACGCGCCTCGGTCAACAGCTCGGACTTCAACCGCGCCGGGCCCTGCAACCGGGACCCCAGGTCCCGCAGGTGCTCCTCGACCAGGAAGTCGTCCGCATGCCGCATGGCACCAGCCTGCCACGGGCGCGCGGGCGTCCACGTCGGGGAGAACCCTGGTCCGTCCCCGAACACCTCAGGGCGCGAACGCCAGGTACCCGCGCTCCGCCGCTGCCTGAAGGAGCCACTGGTCCCGGTACCAGCCGGGGGTGGCGACCAACTCGACGTGCCGGCCGCGTTGGATCACCCGACCGCCGTCGAGGACCACGATCTCGTCCAGGCCGTCCAGCCCGCTGAGCCGGTGCGTGATCAGCAGGACCGAGTGCCCGGCGGGGGTGGCGGCGAGCGCGGAGGCGAGCACCGCGTCGGCGGCGGCCGGGTCCAGCCCTTCGGTGGGCTCGTCGAGCACCAGCACCGGCGGCGCGGCGAGCAGGGCCCGGGCGAGCGCGAGCCGCTGCCGCTGACCGCCGGAGAGTTGGCCACCCTCCTCGCCGACCAGGGTGTCCCAGCCGGCCGGCTGGGCGTGGACCCAGTCCAGCAGGCCGGCGGCCGTCATCGCCCCGGTCAGCTCGGCCTCGCTCGCGCCGGCCCGGCCGAGCAGCAGATTCTCCCGGACGGTGGCGTGAAAGACGTACGCCTCGGCGAGCAGCCCACCCACGATCCGGGGCAACTCCTCCTCGCCGTACGCGGACAGGTCGCGGTCGGCCAGGGTGACGTGGCCGGCGGTGGGGCGGACCGCCCCGGTCAGCACCGCGGCCAGGGTGCTCTTGCCGGCGCCGCTCGGGCCGACGACAGCGATGCGCCGGCCGGCGGGCAGGTCCAGGCTCACCCGGTCCAGCGCCGGCGCGGCACCGGCCCGGTACCGCACGCTCACCTCGACGAAGCGCAGGTCGTGCGGGCCGGACGGTTCCACCCCGGCGGCGGAGGGCGAGTGGGCGGGCGGGACGGCGTCGAGGAGGGCGGCGACCCGGGCCAGGCCGGGCCGCAACTGGGTCCACTGCCGGGCGGCCGAGACCAGGGCCAGCGCCACCTCCACGGCGGCGAGGGTGCCGACGGCCAGCACACCGACGAGGACACCCCGTACGTCGGTGGCCAACGCGACCAGCACCACGGCGGCGGCGGTCAGCCCGGCGACCAGCACCCCGACCGCGTCCACCGCGAAGCCGGTGGCCGCCAACCGGCGTTCCAGGCGAGCCAGCCGGCCGGCCCGCTGCTCGGCGGCGCGCAGCGCGGCGTCGGTCGCCCCGAACGCGGCCAGGTCGGCGGCGCCGTGGGTGAGGTCGACGGCGTCGGTGGCCAACGCGCCACGCAGCGGCGCCACCTCGGCCGCGCTGCGTCGGGTGACCACGGTGGCCAGCGCCGGCAGCGCCACACCGGCGACGACCAGGCCGACGGCGAGTACACCGGCGGCCGGTGGGGAGATCAGTAGCGCCCCGAGCACCGCCAGCACCCCGACCAGGGCTGCCGCCGCGCCGGGCACCAGGACCCGCAGCAGCAGGTCCTGGACCGCCTCGACGTCGGAGACCAGCCGGCTCAGGACGTCCCCCGAGCGGTGCCCGATGTGGCGACGGGCCGCGAGGGTGGCGAAGACCCGAGCCCGTACGTCGGTGATCATGCGGAGGACCGCGTCGTGCCCGGCGAGCCGTTCGGCGTACCGGAAGACACCCCGGCTGATGGCGAGGGCCCGGACCGCGACGATCGCCACCGTGAGGCGGTCCAGTGGGGGTCGGCCGGCGGCGCTCATCAGCAGCCACGTGGCGGTCGCCATGAGGGCGAGACCCGCGAACTCGGTGGCGGCGGCGAGCAGCCCGGCGCCGGCCAGGCGACCCAGGTACGGGCGGGCCAGCCGCAGGACGGCACGCTCGGCGGCGACCCGCCCGGTCGGTACGGCGTCGGCCTCCGGCGCGGGGTCCACCGGCTCTGGCACGGTGTTCATCTCCTCACCTTCGGAGTCGGCTCGGGCGTCAGCTCGGTGACCCGCCCGTCCTCGACGCGCAGGACGCGGTCGGCGTCGGCCAGCAGCGCCGGCCGATGTGCGACCAGCAGCGCGGTCCGGCCCGCGACCAGCCGGCGGGTGGCTTCGAGCACCACCGCCTCACTGGCCGTGTCCAGCCGCGCGGTGGGCTCGTCGAGCAGCACCACCGGCGCGTCCCGCAGGAACGCGCGGGCCAGCGCCACCCGCTGCCGCTGCCCGCTGGAGAGTCCGTGGCCGCGCTCGCCGAGCAGCGTGTCCAGACCGTCGGGCAGACCGGCGACCACGTCGTCCAGGGCAGCGTCCCGCACCGCGGTGGCGACCGCCTCTTCTCGGGTGTCCGGAGCGCCGAGCCGGATGTTGTCGGTCAGTGAGGCGGCGAACAGGTGGGCGCGCTGCGGTACCCAGGCGAGCTGTCGACGCCAGGCGTCCAGGTCGGCGGTGGCGAGGTCGATCCCGTCCACGGTGACCCGGCCCTCGGTCGGCGTCACGAAGCCGAGCAGCAGACCGAGCAGGGTGCTCTTGCCGGCGCCGCTGGGCCCGATGACGGCGATCCGTTCGCCGGGCCGGATGGTCAGGGTCACGTCGCGCAGCGCGGTGGTTCGCTCGTACGCCACGGTCACGGCCTCGAGGTGGATCTCACCGCGCCCGTCGGGGACGGCCGCGCCCTCGGCGGAGCGGGGGGTCGCCGGCGCGGCGGAGACGGTGAGCGCCTCGTCCAGCGCCGTCAGCCCCTCCATGCTGGCGTGGAAGCGGCTGCCGGCCGCCCGCAGCGGCAGGTACGCCTCCGGCGTGAGCAGCAGCACCAGCAGCGCGGTGTGCAGGGCCAGCCCGCCGCCGAGCAGCCGGATGCCGACCGGCACCGCGACCAGTGCCACCGAGAGGGTGGCGACGAGTTCCAGCACCAGCGCGGAGAGGAACGCGATCCGCAGCGTCTTCATGGTGGCGACCCGGTGCCCGTCGGCCATCCGGCGCACCACCTCGGTCTGTGCCCGGGCCCGACCGAACGCCCGCAGGGTCGGCAGCCCGGCGACCATGTCCAGGAAGTGCCCGCCCAGCAGGGCGAGCCGCCGCCACTGCCGCTCGGTGGCGGCCTGCGCCTGCCAGCCCAGCAGCGCGCCGAAGACCGGGATCAGCGGCAGCGTCAACGCGATGATCAGCGCCGAGCTCCAGTCGGCCAGGACGATCCGTGCCAGCACCGCCACCGGCACCGTCATGCTGAGCACCAGTTGCGGCAGGTATCCGGTGAAGTACGCGTCCAGCGCGTCCAACCCGCGCCCGGTGAGGGTGGCCAGCTCGCCCGCCCGCTGCCCCGCCACCCAGCCCGGCCCGTGCCGGCCCACCGCGCCGAGCAGGTCGGCCCGCAGGGTGGCCTTGACCGTGGCGGCGACCCGCGCGGACACCGTGCCCTGCGCCCAGACCAGCGCCGAACGGGCGGCGACGGCGAGCACGAAACCCGCCAGCGCCGGCCGGTTCAGGCGCCCGTCGAAGGCGGTGGCCAGCACCGCCGCCAGGGCGGTGGCCTGCGCGACGATCAACGCGGCGGCGGCCACGCCGAGGAGCGCGAGCATGGCGAGATCGCGCCGGGCCGCGGGGACCCGACGCAGCAGACGCGGGTCGAACGGACGGCGGTTCACCAGTACACCGGTGCCCTACCGTCGGTCCGTCCCCGGAAAACCCACCAGCACATCGCCTGGAAGCCTAGTAGGGCCGGCAGAAGCGGCAGCGCCACCCAGCCGAGCAGACGCAACGTCGGCGCGCTGGCGGCGGCGTCGGCCACCGTCAGTGATGCGCCCGGGTCGGCCGTGGACACCAGCACGTAGGGCCAGAGGGCCGCGCCGACCAGCGCCACCGGCAGCGCCAGCGCCGCGCCGGTGGCGACCAGGGCCCACCCCGGCCGCCGCCGCGCCAGCGCCGTCCGGGCCGCCAGCAGCGCCGCCACCAGCAACACCGGCAGGAGTACGGCCACCGCCGGTCGCTGGACGGCGTCGCGTACCCGGCCGGAGAGCAGGCCGACGACGGTGGCGAGGCCGACCGCGGCGAGTGCCACCGGCACCAGCCGCCGGGCCGTGCGTCCGGCCACGGCGGCGGCGTCGGATGGCAGGCGCAGCGTGAGGAACATCGCACCGTGCACCGCGACCAGGGCGAGCATGGCCAGCCCGGCGGTGGCGGCGAACGGGGTGGCCAGGTGCGACACCCCGGCGACGTGCCCGTCGGCCTGGCGGGGTACGCCCTGCAACAGCGCGGCCAGCACCACGCCCCAACCCAGCGCGGCGAGCGCGCTCCCAACCACGATCACGCGGTCCCAGCGGGCGCGGACCCGCTCGTCGCTCGGCCTGCTGCGCAGTTGCACCCCCGCGGTGACCAGGACGACCCCGACCAGCGCACCGGCGACCGCCGGATAGCAGCCGGCGAGCAGCTCGCCCTCCAGGACCGGGAAGGCGCCGAACAGGATGCCCACGGCGGCGACCAGCCAGACCTCGTTGCCGAGGAAGAACGGCCCGAGGGCGGTGAGCGCGGCCCGCCGTCCGGCCGGGGTGCCGCCCCGGGCGAGTAGCAGTCCGACGCCGTAGTCGTAGCCGGCGAGCACGAGGTAGCTGGCGAAGAAGAGGCCGAGCAGGGCGTACCAGGCGAGGTCCACGGTTGATCTCCTCAGGCGAGCACGGGTTCCGGCTGGGCCGGTTCGGTGGGTGGTGCCGGCGGGCGGCCGAGAGCCGGGTCGGCGGCGCCGCGGCCCGCGTGCCGGGCGAGCAGCACCCAGTTGGTGACGGCGAGGGTGCCCAGCAGCAGGCTGAAGCCGATCAGTGAGGCGAGCATCACCGGTGCGCCGACCCCGGAGACGGCCTGTTCGGTGGGGAGCAGCCCGTACGCCACCCAGGGCTGGCGGCCGACCTCCCGGGCGATCCAGCCGAGGATCACCGCGACGAACGGCAGCGGCGCGCCGAGCAGGATCAGCCAGAGCGGGAAGCGCAGCCGGATCACCCAGTCGCGAAAGAGCAGCGGCAGCAGGAACCAGACGCAGCCGAGCGTGAAGCCGATCAAGATCATGAAGCCCAGCCCGACGCTGGCCAGGGCCGGCGGGGTGTAGTCGCCGGGGCCGAACCGCGTCGTCCACTCGCCGATCAGCGCCTGCGCCTCAGGACTGTTCCCGCCGAACTTGGTCGGCTGTACGGTGCCGACCGGCCCGAACTGCGCGAACCCGAAGCCCTGCACGAGGCTGATCGCCAGCGCCGCGGTGACCAGGCCGATCCGCAGCGAGGTGCGGAAGAGCGCGAAGTCGGGCGTACGTCGGATCAGGTGCCACGCGCTGACCGCCGCCATCAGCATCCCGCCGACCAGGAGCGCGGCGGAGACCACGTGCCCGAACGCCATGCCGAGACTGGGATTGGTGAGCAGCGCGCCGAAGTCGGTGAGGTGGGCAATGCCGTCGCGGACCTCGTACCCGACAGGGTGTTGCAGCCAGGAGTTCGCCACCATGATCCAGAAGGCCGAGGCGTACGCGGTGAGCGCCACGCCCCAGAGCAGCGCCAGGTGGACGCCCTTGCCGAGTCGGTGCCAGCCGAAGATCCACATGCCGAGGAACGTGGACTCGAGGAAGAACGCCACGAGCGTCTCGATCGCCAGCGGGGCGCCGAAGACGTTGCCGACGTAGCGCGACAGGCCGCTCCAGTTCAGCCCGAACTGGAACTCCATCACGATGCCGGTGGCGATGCCGAGCACATAGTTGATCACGTAGAGCTGGCCCCAGAACCGGGTCAGTCGCTCCCACTTCGGATTGCCGGTGAGCACCCAGGCGGTCTGCATGCCGACCAGCAGGGTGACGAGGCCGAGCGTGACGACCACGAACAGGAAGTGGATCGACGTGGTGGTGGCGAACTGGAGGCGAGCGAGGAGCAGCGTGTCCATGGCCGGCTCTTTCCTAGATGATCGATTCCAAGGGGTCAGTGGTCGTAGGCGGTCAGGGATCGCATGACCGGTTGGCCGGTGTGCCAGT
>NZ_JBNCKS010000035.1:0-77219 GCF_049841635.1 Micromonospora sp. DT44
CCAACGCCGTCCGGTATGGACGTTACGCCCGTGTCATCCCCACTCGGCCGCCGAATCTTGCTGAGATCACCTCAGTATCCAGTTCAGCCGACCGATCCTGTTCCGCGTCATCCGCGTGCTCGATTGGCCCACCTACGACGGGTGGGTCTGGCTCGACGGCTACGAGGTCGGACCGAGAATGGACGCGATCGCCCGACGGTCGATCTTCGTACGGCCCGCCGGACTGCGACCGGTCGTCAGATCGCGGGCAAGGGAGCGCTGACACAGGTCAGGCCGCTCAAGGCCAGGCCGGGCATTTGATCGACTCCGGTTCACGGAAAGCGGGGTGTCCGCGTGTGGCGGACACCCCGGTTTCCGTGAAGTCGAGTCGATCACGCGCCCGGCGGACGGAGGCCGGACCTCACGCGTCGACGGCGGCCATCACGTCGTCGGACACGTCGAAGTTCGCGTAGACGTTCTGCACGTCGTCGCAGTCTTCCAGGACGTCGATCAGCTTGAAGATCTTGCGGGCGCCCTCTTCGTCCAGCGGCACGTTCATGCTGGGGATCAGGGAGGACTCCGCCGACTCGTACTCGATGCCGGCGTCCTGCAACGCCGTCCGCACCGGGATCAGGTCGGTCGGCTCGGAGACCACCTCGAACGCCTCACCGAGGTCGTTGACCTCCTCGGCGCCAGCGTCGAGGACGGCCATCATGATGTCGTCCTCGCTGGTGCCCTCCTTGGGCACGATCACCACGCCCTTGCGGGAGAACATGTACGACACCGAGCCGGCGTCGGCGAGCGAGCCGCCGTTGCGGGTCAGCGCGGTGCGCACCTCGGTGGCCGCCCGGTTGCGGTTGTCGGTGAGGCACTCGATCAGCATGGCCACACCGTTCGGGCCGTACCCCTCATACATGATCGTCTGCCAGTCGGCGCCGCCGGCTTCCAGACCGGAGCCGCGCTTGACGGCGCGGTCGATGTTGTCGTTCGGCACCGAGCTCTTCTTCGCCTTCTGGATGGCGTCGAAGAGTGTCGGGTTGCCGGAGGGGTCGCCGCCGCCGGTCCGCGCAGCCACCTCGACGTTCTTGATCAGCTTGGCGAACATCTTGCCGCGCTTGGCGTCGATGACGGCCTTCTTGTGCTTGGTGGTCGCCCACTTTGAGTGGCCGGACATCTTCTACCTCCGTCTGTCATTGCACGCCTGCGTCGACTGCCGCACCGATTCCGCGCCGCATCCGGCGGTCCGGCGGCCGGTCGGCCCCGCGGGAAGTGCCGCGCCGGGTGACGGCCCTGCCGAACCGCGGCAATCTTACCGAGGTCACGCCCCGCCATGTCACACCCGGGACCCGCGCGGGGCAGCGGCGCGGCGTCGGGGCCCCTCAGACCAACGGCCTGGGGGCCCGATCCATGCCCGCGAGGCGGCGTCGGCCGTTCAGGCGGTGCGCGCCAACTCGACGAAGTACGCGTGCAGGCGCAGGTCGCCCGTCAGCTCGGGGTGGAAGGAGGTGGCCAGCAGGTTGCCCTGCCGGACCGCCACGATTCGCTCGGCAGCCGGGCCGCCGCTCACCGTGCCGATCACCTCGACGGCCGGGCCGACCCGCTCGACCCACGGCGCGCGGATGAACACCGCGTGGAAGGGGTCGCCCGCCACGCCGGTGATCTCCACCGGCGCCTCGAACGAGTCGACCTGCCGCCCGAACGCGTTGCGCCGTACCGTCATGTCGATGCCGGCGAAACCGCGCTGGTCGGCGCGGCCGTCCAGCACCTCGGTGGCCAACATGATCATGCCGGCGCAGGAGCCGTAGACGGGCATGCCGTCGGCGATCCGCTTGTCGATCGGCTCGCGCATCTCGAAGATGTCGACGAGCTTGCTGATGGTGGTGGACTCGCCGCCGGGGATCACCAGACCGTCGACCGCGTCCAGCTCGCCCGGGCGGCGGACCGGACGGGCGTCCGCGCCCGCCGCGGTCAGCGCCGCCACATGCTCGCGCACGTCACCCTGCAGCGCGAGAACGCCGATCACGCTCACCAGCCGCGCTCGGCCAGGCGGTGCGGCTGGGGAATCTCGTCGACGTTGATGCCGACCATCGCCTCACCCAGACCACGGGAGACCTTGGCCAGCACGTCCGGGTCGTCGTGGAAGGTGGTGGCCTTGACGATCGCGGCGGCCCGCTGCGCCGGGTTACCGGCCTTGAAGATGCCGGAGCCGACGAACACGCCCTCCGCGCCGAGCTGCATCATCATCGCGGCGTCCGCCGGGGTGGCGATCCCACCGGCGGTGAACAGCACGACCGGAAGCTTGCCGCTCTCGGCGACCTCCTTGACCAGCTCGTACGGGGCCTGCAACTCCTTGGCCGCCACGTACAGCTCGTCGGCCGGCAGCGACGACAGCCGGCGGATCTCCTGCCGGATCTTCCGCATGTGGGTGGTGGCGTTGGAGACGTCACCGGTGCCGGCCTCGCCCTTGGAGCGGATCATGGCCGCGCCCTCGGTGATCCGGCGCAGCGCCTCGCCCAGGTTGGTCGCGCCGCAGACGAAGGGCACCGTGAACGCCCACTTGTCGATGTGGTTCGCGTAGTCGGCCGGGGTCAGCACCTCGGACTCGTCGACGTAGTCCACGCCCAGCGACTGGAGGATCTGCGCCTCGACGAAGTGGCCGATGCGGGCCTTGGCCATCACCGGGATCGAGACCGCCGAGATGATGCCGTCGATCATGTCGGGGTCGCTCATCCGGGACACCCCGCCCTGCGCGCGGATGTCAGCGGGCACCCGCTCCAACGCCATCACCGCGACCGCGCCGGCGTCCTCGGCGATCTTGGCCTGCTCGGCGTTGACGACGTCCATGATCACGCCGCCCTTGAGCATCTCGGCCATGCCCCGCTTCACGCGGGCCGTGCCGACGACGGGGGCGGTACCGGTGGTCGATGCGGTGGTGTCGGACACGGATCGGCGCTCCTAGAACGTGCGGCGGCGGTGGCAGCGAAAATGCTACGCACGGCGCAACGCCGTTTCGACAGCCAATCAGACCCCCGGTGGCCTGCTCTGTGGCCCCGCTCACGGTCCGCCGGCATCGCTTTCGACCTGGTCAGCCGGCCGGCACGTCCGCCGGCACGACGAGCGTCGGATCGTCGATGTCGAAGTAGCGCGGCCACTCACGGCCCCGCCCCATCCGCAACAACCGCACCAGCGGACGGCTACGCGCCGACCGGGCGTCGCGGACCAGGTCGGTGTGCACCTGCCGGGACAACGCGAGCCGGCGACTCGCCGCGATGACCGCCGTGCAGTCCGCGTCGCCCGGATCCAACCGCACCGTGCGTAGCTGCCGGGTCAGGTCGTTCTCCGCCGCCTCCCGCTCGTCCGGCACGGCGTCGAGCGCGATCCGGGCCGCCGCGTAGAGCTCGACGCCGAACCGCCGCTCCGCCAGCACCGCGGCGGCCGCCGCCCGGCGCAACAGGTGGGCGTCGAGGGCCCGCGCCGCAAGCTCCGCGCGGGCCTGCAGCCGCTCGACCCGGCCGGCGGTCCAGATGAGGTACGCCGCAAGCACCCCCACGAGCACACTCGCGGCCACCACCCACCACATGTGCGGCATCGTAGTGCTGCTCCGTTTCTCCTCCATCGCGCGCGTCGCCGCTCGTCACCGGCGTCACCAGCGCACCATCGGTCACTCCGGCTCAGCCCAGCCCCACCCATTCCTGGTCGATGACCCGTCCGTCGGTCGCCTCGATCGCCGCTGCGTATACCTCCAGAACACGGCGGGCAACCATGGGCCAGTCGAAATTCGCCACCACCTGATCACCGCAGGCCGTCAGCGCGGCCCGTGCTCCCGGATCGTCGAGCAACTCGGACAGCGCGTCCCGCAGCCCCACCGCGTCGCCGGTCGGGAACAACCGTCCCGCCCGCCCACCGTCGAGCACCCGGCGGAACGCGTCCAGGTCGCTCGCCACGACCGTGGTGCCGGCGGCCAACGCCTCGGTGAGGATCATCCCGAACGACTCGCCGCCGGTGTTCGGCGCCACGTAGAGGTGCACGCTGCGCAGCATCCGCGCCTTGTCCGGCTCGGAGACCAGACCGAGGAAGGTCACCCGATCCCGCAGCTCGGCCGGGAACTGGTCGTAGAGGTCGTCCGGGTCACCCGGGCCGGCTACCAGCAGCCGCAGGCCCGGGCGGGTCGCCGCCAGCGCCACGAAGGCGTCCCGCAGCACCGGGAAACCCTTGCGCGCCTCCGTGAACCGCCCCAGGAAGCCCAGCGTGCCGCCGGTGCCCGGCCCGCACTCCCCCGGCCACTCCGGCAGCGGCTCGGCGTGGGCGAACTTCGCCACCGCCACCCCGTTGGGGACCTCCACCGCCCCGCCGTCCATGTGCTCGACCTGGACCTTGCGGGCCAGCGCGCTCACCGCGATCCGGGCGGTGATCCGCTCCAACACGATCTGCAGCACGCCCTGCGCGGCCGCCAGCACCCGCGAGCGGGTCATCGCCGTGTGGAAGGTGGCCACCACCGGCCCACGCGCCGACAGCACCGCCAGCAGGGACAGGCTCAACGTCAGCGGCTCGTGCACGTGCAGCACGTCGAAGTCACCGTTGGTGAGCCACCGTCGGACCCGGGCCGTGGAGACCGGGCCGAACGCGATCCGGGCCACCGACCCGTTGTACGGCAGCGGCACCGCCCGACCGGCCGACACCACGTACTCCGGCAGGTCGGCGTCCTCGTCGGCCGGCGCGAGCACGCTGACCTCGTGCCCGAGGGTGATCAGCGTCTCGGCGAGGTCCACGACGTGGTTCTGCACGCCGCCGGGCACGTCGAAGGAGTACGGGCAGACGATACCGATCCGCATGCGTCAGCCACCCCCTTCAGGACCGACCCGAGGTAGACGCCGGCAGATCCGTGCCCCCCGCGCCGCGCTGGTCCAGCCACATCCGCTGCAACATGTGCCAGTCTTGCGGATGCCGGGCGATACCCGCCGCCAGACGGTCGGCGATCATCTGGGTCAGCGACCGGACCCGCACGTCCAGCGGCCCCGCCTCCGGCCCGGGCACCGGCAGCGGGCCGGCGAGCGACGCACACGCCCTGTCCTGCTCGTACCACATCGAGGCCACGTAGAGCGGCGCACCGGTGTGTATCGCGAGCAGCGCGGGGCCGGCGGGCATGCGCGTCTTCGCGCCGAAGAAGTCCACCTCGACGCCACGGGCCGACAGGTCCCGGTCGGCCAGCAGCGGCACGATCGCCCCTGAGCGCAGGCGGTCCAGCAGCACGTCGAACGCCGGACGCGGGCCGCCGTGGGTGGGCAGGATCTCCATCCCCAGCTTCCCGCGGAACGCCACGAAACGCTTGTAGAGCCCCTCCGGCTTGAGCCGCTCCATGACGGTGGTGATGGGCCAGCCGGAGGCCGCCACCCAGGCGCCCGCCGCGTCCCAGTTGCCGGCGTGCGGCAGCGCCACCACCGCGCCCCGGCCGGCGGCCACGTCGGCGGCCAGCAGCTCCGCGCCGTCGAGATGGAACCCGGACAGGATCTGCGCCCGGCTCAACGACGGCAGGCGGAACGCCTCCATCCAGTACCGGGCGTACGAGCGCAGGCCACGCCGCACGAGGTCGTCCAGCTCGGCCTCGGGCACCTCCGGGCCGATAACTCGGCGCAGGTTGGCGCGCAGTCGAGTCGTACTCCCGCCGCCCTGGCGGTGCGCGCGGTCCGCGCCCTTCGCGAACGCCGCCGCCACCAGCGGCCGGGGCAGCGCGCGGACCAGCCGCCAGCCAGCGACGTAGCCCAGCTCGGTGAGGTTCACGCGGCCCGGCCGCCGGTCGCGCTCACGCCTGACCGTCCGGCTGGAGCTGCTGGGCCTGGCGGTAGACGTGCGCCATGCGCTGCCCCACCGTGAAGATCGAGATGGCGGCCAACAGCCAGAGCGCGATCTCCAACGCGGGCTTCACGCCCACGCCGGTGAGGATCCCGCCGACACCGACGATCAGCAGTCGCTCGGTGCGCTCGGCGATGCCCACGTTGCAGGTCATGCCCAGCCCCTCGGCACGCGCCTTCACGTACGAGACGAGCCCGCCAGCGGCCAGGCAGAGCAGCGCGGCGGCGACGCCCGAGTGGTCACCCTGGGTGGCCAGCCAGTACGCCACCGCGCCGAAGACAGCGCTGTCGGCGACCCGGTCCATGCTTGAGTCGAGGAACGCGCCGAATCGGGTGGAACCGCCGCTCATCCGGGCCATCGTCCCGTCGAGCAGGTCGGTCAACGCGAACAGAGTCACGATCAACGCGCCCGCGACCAGATGGCCGCGGGCACCGAAGCCGAGCGCGCCGACGAGCACACCAACGGTGCCCGCGACGGTGACGACATTGGGGGTGACGCCCGCGCGCAGCAGGGCGCGGGCAATCGGCTCGACGACGCGGGTCATCCCCGCGCGGGCCGACACTTGGAAGATCTTCGCCATGGCGGTCCCCACGATAACGGTCCGCCCAGCTCCGGCCATAACGCCGGTCCCGGCGACCCGCCCGGGGCAAGCTTGTGCGTGTCCGGCAACGGGTGTGAGATCGAGCCGGAAGGTGACCCAGCTCACCCACCCGCCCGTTGGTTTTTCACTTCGGAGCAGACCGCCGGAGGATATTGCCGCGCACTCGCCCCGGGCCGCTTCCATCTCGCGCGGCGGTCGCCACCACCGGCTGAGGGAGGTGCGCCACCATGGCGCAGGAACATCAGGACAACGTCACCACCGGCGGCACGCCGGTGGTGACCGACCCCGCGCGGATACGCAACGTGGTGCTCGTCGGTCACTCCGGCGCGGGCAAGACAACGCTCGTCGAGGCGTTGCTCGCCGCGACCGGCACGACCGTGGGCGACCACGACCCCGCCGCCGTACGCCAGCAACCCTCGGCGGGTCTGTCCTGCGCATCCCTGCTGCACGACGGCATCAAGGTCAACCTGCTGGACACCCCCGGTGACGCCGAATTCGTCGGTGAGTTGCGCGCCGGCCTGCGGGCCGCCGACGCCGCGCTGTTCGTGGTCTCGGCTTCCGACGGTATGGACGCGGCCACCGTCGCCCGGTGGGAGGAGTGCGCCGCGCTCGACATGCCGCGCGCTGTCGCGGTGGCCCGTCTCGATGCGCCCCGCGCCGACTTCGACGAGACGGTGGCGCTCTGCCAGCGGCTCTTCGGCGACAATGTGATGGCCCTCTACCTGCCGATGCTCGGCGACGACGGCGTCTCCACCGAGGGGCTGCTCGGGCTGATCACCCGCCGGGTCTTCGACTACACCGCCGGGCTGCCCGCCGACGTACGCGCCCCCGACCCGGAGCACCAGCGGGCCATCGACGAGTCCCGGGACGAGCTGATCGAGGGGATCATCGCCGAGAGCGAGGACGACACCCTCATGGACCGCTACCTCGACGGCGAGGAGATCAGCGACAAGGTGCTCGTCGACGACCTGGAGAAGGCCGTGGCCCGGGCCCACTTCTATCCGGTGGTGCCCGTCTGCGCCGAGACCGGCGTCGGCCTGGACGCGCTGCTGGAGGTGCTGACCGCCGCGTTCCCGTCACCGCTGGAGCGCGAGCTGCCGGCGGTCACCGGCGTGGACGGCTCCCCCCGCCCGCCGCTGAGCTGCGACCCGGACGGCCCGCTCGTCGCCGAGGTCGTCAAGACCACCGTCGATCAGCACGTCGGCCGGGTCTCGCTGGTCCGGGTCTTCACCGGCACGCTGCGCCCCGACGCGACAGTGCACGTGCGCGGGCACGGCACGGCTGAGCGGGGGCATCCCGACCACGACGCCGACGAGAGGGTCGGGCACATCCACACGCCGCTGGGCGCGACCCTGCGCACGGTGCCGCACTGCGTGGCCGGTGACATCTGCGCGATCACCACGTCACCCGGCGCGAAGACCGGTGACACCATCTCGGCCGAGGACGACCCGCTGCTGATCGCGTCGTGGGAGACGTCCTGGACGGCTAACACCTGACCTTACGCCGGGGCCGGCTACCCTCGGGCACCTGCGTGGAAGCGGATACCGTCGTCGGCGGTATACCTCAGAGTCATATTCATACCTCTGAGGTATACCGCTCCACAGAACATCGACAGGGCAGCCCGCCAAAGGTCACGGGTGGACCGTCGGGTGGGTGGGGCGGGGCCAGTGGGGGCGGTCGGCGTCCCGGAGGGCCGCCGTGCGCAGGGCGGCTAGTTGGCGTTCCACCTCGACGAACTGGTCCGCCGGCAGCGGGCCGCGGTGCAGTGCCGCCGCGTTCTCCTCGACCTGGGCGACGGTACGGCAACCCGGGATCGGGATGGTCCGCCCGCTGCGGGCCCAGATCCAGCCCAACGCGCCCTGGGCGAGGGTACGACCGTCGGCGGTCAGCGCGGCACGGACCGCTCCGACCCGGCGCAGCCACTCCGGCGCCGGCCGGCCGCCGCGGAACCACTCCAGCCAGCCCGGCGTCAACCCGCGTACGTCGTCACGGGGCAGCGTGGACGCGGCCGTGTACTTGCCGGTGAGCAGTCCCATCCCGAGGGGCCCCTGGTCGATGCTGGCCAGGTCGTACTTGTCGCAGACGGCGAGCACCTCGGGGGCGTCGCGCAGCACGGACAGGGCGTGCTGCACGGCGGTGGCCCCCGGGGCGGCCGGCCCGAGCGCGGCGGCCCGGTCGGCGCGGTCGGTGCTCCACCCGTACGCCCGGATCAGGCCCTCGGCGACGAGATCCTCGCAGGCGGCGAACAACGCCTCCGCCCGGCGCACGGGCAGGTCGGCCAGGTGGAGCTGGTACAGGTCGATCCGGTCGGTGCCCAACCGGCGCAGCGAGGCGGTGACGGCCCGCCGCAGGTACGCCGGTGACGCGTCCTCGCCGGTGGCCTGCCGGGTCGCCTCGTCGAACGTGTAACCCCACTTGGTGGCGATCACGGCGTCGTCCCGGTGGCCGGCGAGCGCCCGGCCCAGCACCCGCTCGCCGTGCCCCGCGCCGTACGTGTCGGCGGTGTCGAAGAGGGTCACGCCCAGCTCGAGCGCGCGGCGTACGGCCCGCACCGACTCGTCGTCGTCGACCGCGCCCCAGCCCAACGGCTGGCTGCCCTCCGCCCAGGGGCCGGCGATCGCCCAGCACCCCATGCCGAGGGCGCTGACCTCGATGCCGCTGCGCCCCAACATCCGTGTCGTGACTGCCATCGGCCGATCGTGCCACCTTCGACGGGCCGGGGTGTAGCAACCACCGACGCGGAAACGCGGTACGCGCGCGCCGACGGCGTGCGGCATGATCGTCGCCATGCGACGGCTGGGCGTGGACATCGGTGGGGTGCTCATCGAACCGGCCGACGATGACGCCGACACCTCCTTCTTCGGCGCGCACTACCTGCGTACGCCCATGGTCGACGGCGCGTTCGACGCGCTCGCGGCGCTCGGGCCGGCGTTCGACGAGGTGCACCTGGTCTCGAAGTGCGGCGAGTCCACCGAGCGGCGGACCCTCCAGTGGTTGGCGCACCACGACTTCACGGCCCGCACTGGGATCCCGGTCGAGCGGATGCACTTCTGCCGGACCCGTCCGGCCAAGGCGCCGATCGCCCGGCGGCTCGGCCTGACCCACTTCGTGGACGACAAGTTGGAGGTGCTGGGCTACCTCGACTCGGTGCCGCACCGGTTCCTGTTCCGACCCCGCCCGGCGCAGGTCGCCGCGTACGCCGCGCTGCTGCCGCTCGTACACCGGGTGGAGAGCTGGCCGGAGCTGGTTCCGCTGCTGCGCGCCGACTAGCCGGCCCGGCGCGGACGCCGCGCGGTCAGGACGGCCAGGCGCGGGCGAACAGGTCGCGGGTGTCGTGCAGCAGCTGCGGCAGCACCTTGGTACGGCCGATCACCGGCATGAAGTTCGCGTCGCCGCCCCAGCGCGGCACCACGTGCTGGTGCAGGTGGGCGGCGATGCCGGCGCCGGCGACGCCACCCTGGTTCATGCCGAGGTTGAAGCCGTGCGCGTTGCTCACCTTGCGGATCACCCGCATCGCGGTCTGGGTGTGGGACGCCAGCTCCACGGTCTCCGCCTCGTCGAGGTCGGTGTAGTCGGCGACGTGCCGGTACGGGCAGACCAGCAGGTGCCCCGGGTTGTACGGGTAGAGGTTGAGCACGACGAAGACGTGCTCGCCGCGGGCCACCACGAGGCTCTCCTCGGCGGGCAGCCCGGGGGCGAGACAGAACGGGCAGCCGATCGGCTTCTCGTAGCCCTCGGCGGGGCGGTCCTCACCCGAGATGTAGGTCATCCGGTGCGGCGTCCAGAGCCGTTCGAGGCCGTCCGCCATGCCGCCGCTGTCCGTGTGTCGCTCCGCCCCTGTCACGAGCCGATCCTACGGAGCCGGGCCGGCGGGCCGCGACACCCGTGACCGGAAACTCGCTGCTGCAACTTCTTGACGGAGTCGAGACTCAGCCCTGAAACTTCCATTCATTCATTTCATTAGATCGATGGATGGAGAGCTTCATGATCCGTCAGCTCGGCAGGATCCTCGCGGCGCTCGCGCTGGCCGCCGTCACCACCGTGACCGGGGTCACTCTCACCTCCAGCGCCGCGCACGCCGACGGCTGCTACACCTGGGGTCGCACCCTGTCCCAGGGGATGTCCGGCGAGGACGTCCGGCAACTGCAGATCCGCGTCGCCGGCTACCCCGGTTACGCCGCCGTGCTCACCATCGACGGCGCGTTCGGCCCGGCCACACGGTCGGCGGTGATCCGCTTCCAGCAGGCGTACGGGCTGGGCGCGGACGGAATCGCCGGCCCGAACACCTTCAACCGGCTCTACGCGCTCCAGGACGACGACTGCACACCCGCCAACTTCAGCTATGCCGAGCTGAACAACTGCAACAGCACCTGGTCCGGCGGCGCGGTCTCGGCGAGCACCGCCCGCGCCAACGCGCTCGTCTCGATGTGGAAGCTCCAGGCGCTGCGGCGCGCCCTCGGCGACGTACCCATCGCGATCAGCAGCAGCTTCCGCAGCTACGCCTGCAACAGCGCGGTCGGCGGGGCGTCGAACAGCCGGCACCTCTACGGCGACGCGGTCGACCTGGTCGGCTCACCGTCGTTCTGCCGGCTCGCCCAGCAGGCCCGCTACCACGGCTTCGGCCAGATCCTCGGCCCCGGCTACCCGGACCACAACGACCACACCCACGTGGCGGCGGTCGGCGGCTGGTCAGCGCCGAACTGCGGTATCTGACCCGATCGCTCGGGCCGCCGCCCGGGCGATGATCGCGCTCGAACATGGAAGTAGTGGCCTCCCCGCTTCGGGAGGCCACTACTTCATGGATCGAGCACGATCATGACGCGCGGCGCGCGGGGCTACTTCGCGGCGGCGGACGGGCCGATGTTGGTGCGAGAGGTGACCACGTCCAGGATGTGGGTCACCGCCTCGGCGATCGGCACACCGTTGCGCTGCGAGCCGTCGCGGTAGCGGAAGGAGACGGTGCCGGCGGCCACGTCGTCGTCACCGGCGATCACCATGAACGGGATCTTCTGCTGCTGCGCCGTCCGGATCTTCTTCTGCATCCGGTCGTCGCCCGCGTCCACCTGCGCCCGGATGCCCTCGGCGCGCAGCGCCGCGACGAAACCGTGCAGGTAGTCGGTGTGGTCCTCGCGGATCGGGATGCCGACCACCTGCACCGGGGCCAGCCAGGCCGGGAACGCGCCCGCGTAGTGCTCGGTGAGCACACCGAAGAACCGCTCGATCGACCCGAACAGCGCCCGGTGGATCATCACGGGACGCTGGCGGCTGCCGTCGGCGGCCTGGTAGTCCAGCCCGAAGCGCTCCGGCTGGTTGAAGTCGACCTGGATAGTGGACATCTGCCAGGTCCGGCCGATCGCGTCGCGGGCCTGCACGGAGATCTTCGGCCCGTAGAACGCCGCGCCACCCGGGTCGGGCACCAGCGCCAGGCCGGAGGTCGCGGCGGCGGTACGCAGCGCCTCGGTGGCCTCCGCCCAGTCCTCGTCCGCGCCGATGAACTTGGGCGAGTCGTCGCGGGTCGACAGCTCCAGGTAGAAGTCGTCCAGGCCGTAGTCGCGCAGCAGGTCGAGCACGAAGCTCAGCAGCGTGGACAGCTCACCGGCCATCTGCTCGCGGGTGCAGTAGATGTGCGAGTCGTCCTGGGTCAGACCCCGGACCCGGGTCAGGCCGTGCACCACGCCGGACTTCTCGTACCGGTAGACGGTGCCGAACTCGAACATCCGCAGCGGCAGCTCCCGGTACGACCGCCCGCGCGACCTGAAGATCAGGTTGTGCATCGGGCAGTTCATCGCCTTGAGGTAGTAGTCCGCGCCCTCAAGCTGCATGGGCGGGAACATCGTGTCCGCGTAGTACGGCAGGTGACCGGAGGTGTGGAACAGCTGCGCCTTGGTGATGTGCGGAGTGTTGACGAACTCGTATCCCGCCTCCTCGTGCCGCCGCCGCGAGTAGTGCTCCATCTCCCGACGGATGATGCCGCCCTTGGGGTGGAAGACCGCCAGGCCGGAGCCGATCTCGTCGGGGAAGCTGAACAGGTCCAGGTCCGCGCCGAGCTTGCGGTGGTCGCGCCGGGCGGCCTCCTCCAACAGCTTCAGGTACGCCTTCAGCTCGTCCCGGGTCGGCCACGCGGTGCCGTACACCCGCTGGAGCTGGGGGTTCTTCTCCGAACCGCGCCAGTACGCGGCGGCCGAGCGCATCAGCTTGAACGCGCCGATCAGGCGGGTGGTCGGCAGGTGCGGGCCCCGACACAGGTCCGACCAGCAGACCTTGTCCTCCTTGGCGTCGAGGTTGTCGTAGATGGTCAGCTCGCCGCCGCCCACCTCCATCACCTCGTCGGTGTCCAGGCCCTCGCCCTTGACCTCGATCAACTCCAGCTTGAACGGCTCGTCGGCCAGCTCGGCGCGCGCCTCGTCGAGGCTGCCGAAGCGGCGGCGACGGAACCGCTGCCCGGACTTGATGATCTCCTGCATGCGCTTCTCGAGCTTGCTGAGGTCATCGGGCTGGAACGGCTTGTCGACATCGAAGTCGTAGTAGAAGCCGTTCTCGATCGGCGGCCCGATGCCCAGCTTGGCCTCGGGGAAGACGTCCTGGACGGCCTGGGCGAGGACGTGCGCGGTGGAGTGCCGCAGCACGTTGAGCCCGTCCGGCGAGTCCAGGCTGACCGGCTCGACGGTCGTGTCCTCGGCCGGCGTCCAGTCCAGGTCGCGGAGCTGGCCCTGCGGATCGCGGACCACGACGATCGCCTTGGGGCCATTCGCGGGCAGTCCGGCCGCGGCCACCGCGTCGGCCGCCGTCGTCCCGGCGGCGACGACGACGGGGTCGGCCACGGCGGGGGTACGGGGTGCGGACACGGTGACTCCTCCAAGCGGTACGAAACGGTGCCGGTCCTCGGCTCCTGCCGATGCTATCGGTCGCGACGTCGGCACCTTCCGGACGGCTCGCGTTGAACCTTTCGCGCCTCGAATCCGAACTACCTGGTGTGGCCGGAAACCGGTGCCGGTCGCGCCGAGACGGATGGGGGCACGAGATGGCGAGCACGCACGGCGGTGACCGTCCGCGGCGGATCGCGGCGGTGACCGCGCTGACCGCGGCCGGGCTGCTGCTCTGGCCCGCTGCGGCGGCGCAGGCCGCGGACGTGACGACCACCCCGACGGAGGCACGGCAGGGCGACGCCGTACGGCTGGAGTTCAGCGTGCCCGAGGAGCGCGCCGGCACGACGACCAAGCAGATCGAGATCCGGTTGCCGGCCGACGCGCCGGTGGCCGAGGTCTACCCGATGTCGGTCGACGGCTGGGCGCCCAGGATCGACTCCAAGACCCTGGACAAGCCGGTGGCGGGCATCCACTCCTCCGGGGTGAGCACCGTGACCACGGCGGTGACGTGGGTCCGCGTCGGCCCGGGTGCGACCGGCCCGGCCAAGCTGGCCCTGTCCATGGGCCCGTTGCCGCAGGCCGAGCGGCTCACGTTCGAGGTCGTCCAGACGTACGCCGACGGCACGGTCGTCCGGTGGGCGGATGCCGACGGCGACCACCGCGCGCCGGCGCTGACGCTGCTGCCGGCGGTTCCGGGCGCCGCTGGACCGGCCGCGCACGGCGGCGGCCACGGGGCGCCCGCGGCCGGCGGACCCGCCGCCGGGGACAGTGGGTTGAATCCCGCACCGGTCGGCCGGGAGAGCGACGAGGAATCCGGCAACGCCGACGGGATGCTGGCCGCCGGCCTACTGGCCGGGCTGGGCGGCGGCGCGGCGATCGGCTGGGTGGTCAGTCGCTGGCGTCGACGCGACCCGGACCAGGCCGAGGCGCTCGACGAGGTGACCGGCAGCGGCGACGAGCCACCTTCCCTCGCCGAGGTCACCCGCCGCGCGGACGAGCCGGTGTCCGCCGCCCGCTGATCCACCCCAGGTTCCTGGAAACCGCGGCATCCGAGGCTCGCGGACAGCCCGATTTCCGGGAACCCGAGTCGATCAAACCCAGCCCGGCGCGGCCCTGGCCGTCAGGGCAGCCAGGCGGGTAGCGGCTCGCGGGCGGCCAGCCACGCGTCGGGGACGCCGCCCGGGGTGCCGACCCCGGTGTACGCCGCCACCACCGCCCCCGCGATGGCGGCCGTGGTGTCCACGTCGCCGCCGGCGCGTACGCAGGTCCGGATCGCCGCCGGGTAGTCGTCGAGGTGTGTCGCGGCCACCCAGAGCGTGAACGCGACGGTGTCCTGGGCGGTCACCCGGGCGCCGTTGCCGAGCGCGGCCACCACGCGGGACAGCGGGCGGCCGAGCAGCCCGACGGCGGTGTGTACGCCACGGTGCACCTCGGTGCCCGCGTCGACCACGGCGGCGACCCCGGCGAGGAGCCGGGCCGGGGCCGGTCGGTGGCCGTCGAGGCGGGCCCGGGCGGCGAGCGCGGCGGCCACCGCCACGGCGACCGCGCCGGCGGTCCCCTCGGGGTGCGCGTGGGTCACCTCGGCCGAGGCGCGTGCCTGCGCGGCCGCGCGGGCCGTGGAGTCGGCGAAGTACGCGCCCAGCGGACCCACCCGCATGGCTGCCCCGTTGCCGCAGGAGCCCTGCCCGTCGAAGGCGGACGCGGCGGCCACCGGCCACGGGGTGCCGCTGCGGATCAACCGCAGGATCAGCATCGCGCCCGCGCCGTAGCCGCGTCGCGCGTCGCAGCGCTCGGCGAACGCCAGCCGGTCCCGGTCGATGGTGCCCGCCGCGGCCAGTTCGGCGACGACCGAGCAGGCCATCTCGGTGTCGTCGGTCCAGGACCACGGTGCCGGTGGCAGGATGCCCGCGCCGGGATCGGTCACGCCCGACGGGCCGGTCCACGCGCCGAGCACGTCGTCGCCGGGAACGACGGCCGGGGCCGGCGGGGCGTACCGCTCGCCGAGCGCGTCACCGGTGGAGAGGCCGGCGAGACTGTCCCGGGCGAGCGCCAGCCGAGCGTCGGCGAACAGGGTGAAGGACATCGTCGTACCAGCTTGCCCGCTTCCCGGGTACGTCGCAACGCGATCAACTTGCCAGGCCAAGTACCGTCTTGTCGTGGCCTCCGTGCTCCTGGTCGAAGACGATCACGTCGTACGCGGCGCGATGCTGCGGTCCCTCGCTGACCGGGGGCACGCCGTGCACGCCGTGGGCACCGCCCTGGACGCGCTGCGAAGGGTCGCTGCGGAGACGCCCGACCTGGTGGTGCTGGACCTGGGCCTGCCCGATCTGGACGGGTCGGACGCGCTGCGGATGCTGCGCGGCATCACCGACATCCCGATCATCATCGCCACCGCGCGCGACGACGAGCAGTCGGTGGTCAGGCTGCTGCGCGCCGGGGCCGACGACTACATGGTCAAGCCGTTCACGGGCGCGCACCTGGACGCCCGCATCACCACGGTCCTGCGGCGCGCCGGACGGGCCAGCCGGACGGTGCAGCCGGCGGTGCACACCGTCGGCGGGCTGCGGGTGGACGTCGGTGAGCGCAGCGCCCATCTCGACGGGGAGCCGCTGGCGCTGACCCGTAAGGAATTTGACCTGCTGGCGTATCTCGCCGCACGACCCGGGCGGGTAGTGTCCCGCCGGGAACTCTTGGAGGAGGTATGGCGGCAGCCATCGGTCGGCGAGGATCAGACCATCGACGTACACCTGTACTGGCTTCGCCGAAAGATGGGCGAGTCCGCGGCGAAGCCGCGCTACCTGCGCACCGTGCGGGGGGTCGGGTTCCGGCTGGTGGCACCGGACTGAGGACGGCGCTGGCCCTGCTCACGGCCGGCATGTGCAGCCTCGTCGCGCTCGCGTTCCTGATCCCGCTCGGGTTGAGCCTGCGCGAGCAGACGCGCGAGGAGGCGATCGCCGACGCGGCCCGACGCAGCGCGCTGGTCACCGGCGCGTTGGCGGTGAGCACGGACCGCGCGGTGGTCGAACGGGCCGTCGTGGCCAGCGGCGACGATGCCGCCGTCCGGCCGGTGGTGTACGGGTTGGGGCTGGACGAGTCCGCGGGCCGCGCCGGTGGCGCCGATCTGGACCGGGCCCGCGCCGACCGCCGCTCGCTGGTCACCGACGTCGACGGCGGGGTGGTGCGGCTCGACCCGGTGGTCCTGGGTGACCGGACGGCCGTGGTCGAGGTGTTCGTACCGGACTCGGCGCTGAGCGAGGGAGCCGGCGGCACGTGGCTGCTGCTGTTCGCGGTGGGCGCGGCGATGGTGGGCGCGGCGGTGCTGGTGGTCGACCGGGTGGCCGCCCGTGCGGTGGACGCCACCCAGGGGCTGGTCAAGGCCGCCCTGGCCATCGGCGACGGCGACCAGGGCGTACGCGTGGACCCGACCGGCCCGCGCGAGCTGGCGGAGGCCGGGTTCGCCTTCAACCGGATGGCCGACCGGCTGGACGC
This sequence comes from Micromonospora sp. DT44, assembly GCF_049841635.1. Taxonomy (NCBI): domain Bacteria; kingdom Bacillati; phylum Actinomycetota; class Actinomycetes; order Micromonosporales; family Micromonosporaceae; genus Micromonospora; species Micromonospora sp. DT44. The sequence continues at coordinate 16,786 of NZ_JBNCKS010000035.1, forward strand.
GGCCCGCACGGACGAGCGAGAGCTGGTGGCCGACCTGTCGCACCGGTTGCGGACGCCGCTGACCGTGCTGCGTCTGGACGCGGAGGCGCTGGAGTCCGACGACACGAGCGTGGGTTCGTTCAGCCCGGCGGAGTTGGACCGGCTGCGCGGGATCCGGCGGATCAGGCAGGCGATCGTCACCCTGGAGGGTGAGATCGACGTGCTGATCAAGACCACCCGCAAGGCGGTGGCGCACGAGGCCGGCCCGGCCATGTGCGACGTCAGCGAGGTGGTCCGGGACCGGATGGTGTTCTGGGCGGCGCTGGCCGGTGACCAGAACCGGCCACACCGGGTCACCGGGGCGCAACTGCGCATCCCCGCGCCCGTGCCGCGGGCCGAGCTGGCCGCCGCGTTGGACGCGGTGATCGGCAACGTCTTCCGCTACACGCCGCAGGGTACGGCGTTCGAGGTCGCCGTGTCCCGCCGCGACGGGTACGTGGCGATCCGGATCGACGACGCCGGCCCGGGGATCGCCAACCCGGATCGGGCGCTGCGGCGGGGCGCCAGCGACCAGGGCTCGACCGGGCTCGGCCTGGACATCGCCAAGCGGGTGTCATTGCAGGCGAACGGCTCGGTGAGCATCGACCGGGCCCGGCTGGGCGGCGCCAGCGTGGTGATGCTGCTCGCCGACCCCGAGGCGACGCCCCGGCAGGTCAACCGGTTCGGCCTGGTGGGCCGGATGGCCCGCGACGCCCGGGATCAGAAGAGCAGCGGTCGTCGCTGGCCCCGCCAGCGCCCCACCGACGACTGAACGTCCACCGGCGGGCGAGGACCGCCCGACCGACGACCGAGCACTGTCGACCGACGGCCGAGGCCCGCCCGGCCGATCGGTTGACGGGCACGCTCCGATCGGCCGGGCGGGCCGGGGCTGTGCGGCGGCACAAGTCTTCCTTAGATCGAGGTTAACGAGCGCGGTCAGCCGCTTGCGGGCTGACAGGATCAGTGCACGAACCCACCAGTTCCACCGGCCAGCGCACCGCGCACCCACCGGCCGGTGGAGCCGTGCGCGCGGCGGGAGTCTCAGGTCCCCCCACACCCACGCTCCCGCCGCGCGCCCCGCTCAACGGGTACCTCAGCCGGCTTCGGCCACGTACGCGTTGATCTCCTCGATGATCCGCTGCTTGCCGGCCGGGTCGAGGAAGGACGCGGTCACCGCGTTGCGGGCCAGCGCGGCCAACTCCCCCGGGCCCGCACCGAGCAGTCGGGCCGCCACCGCGTACTCGTCGTTGAGGGTGGTGCCGAACATCGGCGGGTCGTCGGAGTTGATGGTGACCAGCAGCCCGGCCTCGACCAGCCGGGGCAGCGGGTGCTCGTCGAGGTTGGCCACCGCCCGGGTCCGCACGTTCGAGGTCGGGCAGATCTCCATCCCGATCTGCCGCTCGGCGAGGTAGGTGAGCAGCTCCGGGTCCTGTGCGGCGGAGATGCCGTGCCCGATCCGCTCCGCGCCCAGCTCGTGCAGGGCGTCCCAGATGGTCTGCGGGCCGGTGGTCTCGCCGGCGTGCGGCACCGAGTGCAGTCCGGCCGCGCGGGCCTGGTCGAAGTAGGGCCGGAACTGCGGCCGGGGTACGCCGATCTCGGGGCCGCCGAGACCGAAGCTGACCAGCCCGTCGGGGCGCTCGTCCAGGGCGATGCGCAGCGTCTCCTCGGCAGCCGGCAGGCCGGCCTCGCCCGGGATGTCGAAGCACCAGCGCAGGTCGAGGCCGAAGTCGGCGGCGGCGCGCTTGCGGGCGTCCTCGATCGCCTCGCAGAACGCCGGCGCGGGAATGCCCCGCCGCACGTGCGAGTACGGGGTGATGGTCAGCTCGGCGTACCGGACCTGCTGGCGGGCCAACTCCCGGGCCACCTCGTGGGTGAGGAGCCAGACGTCCTCCGGGTCCCGGATGAGGTCGACGACGCTCAGGTAGACCTCGATGAAGTGCGCGAAGTCGCGGAACTCGAAGTAGCTGGCGAGCGCGTCCGGGTCGGCCGGGACGGGGGTGTTGCCCTCGTGGCGGGCGGCCAGCTCGGCGACGATCCGGGGCGAGGCGGAGCCGACGTGGTGCACGTGCAGCTCCACCTTGGGCAGACCGGCGATGAAGGTGGTCAGATCGGTCACGGGTTCTCCTGTACGGGGGCGCCGGTACGGGCGACGACGAAGACGCGGCGGAACGGGAAGGACACCTGACCGTGCCGCACCGGGTACGCGGCGTCGAGGCGTACCCCCAGCTCGGCCCGGAAGGCCGACCAGCCGGCGGCGTCCAGCGCGGCCCGGACGGGTCGCAGCGCGGTGCCCTCCATCCAGGCCAGTACCGGGTGGTCGGCGGCGGGATCGGCCGGCAGCAGGTGCACGTAGGTAGTCTCCCAGGCGTCCACCGCGCAGCCGGCGGTGGTCAGCAGGTCCGCGTAGTCGGCCGGGTCGTCGACGGGGTCGGCCCGCTGGAGCGGGGCCAGCTCGGCCCGCCAGGCCGGGAGACCGGCGACCTCGCGCAGTGCCCGGTGTGACGGGGCGTCGAAGTTGCCGGGGACCTGCATGGCGAGCCAGGCGCCGGCGGGCAGTTCGACGGCCCAGCGGCGCAGCAGTTCCTGGTGGCCGGGCACCCATTGCAGTGCCGCGTTCGTGACCACCACGTCCTCGTCACCGGTTGGACGCCAGTCGCGCAGGTCGGCGACGGCGAACTCGACCGGGGTCGGCAGGGCCCGCGCGCGGTCGATCATCTCGGGCGCGGAGTCCAGGCCGACGACTCGGGCGTCCGGCCAGCGTTCGGCCAGGGTGGCGGTGAGCTGCCCGGGACCGCAGCCGAGGTCGACCACCGTGCGGGGCCGGACGGCGGGGACCCGGCTGAGCAGGTCGTAAAAGGGGCGGGAGCGCTCGTCGGAGTAGCGCAGGTACGTCGTCGGATCCCACATCGTCGCCTCCAAACCGTACGTCCGTCTTGTTGACGGTACGACTCGCGTGGCAGCCCGGCAACCCGATCACTAGGCTCGGGGCATGGAACAGCGCAGCTTCAACCGGCTCGGCCGGACCGTCGGAGTGGTCGGCCTGGGCGCCTGGCAGCTCGGCGCCGACTGGGGAACGGTCAGCGAGGCCGACGCCATGGCCGTGCTCACCGCCGCCGTGGACGCCGGAGTCACCTTCCTGGACACCGCCGATGTGTACGGCGACGGCCGCAGCGAGCAGCTGATCGGCCGCTTCCTGCGCTCCCGGCCGGACGCCGGGCTGACCGTCGCCACCAAGATGGGCCGGCGCGTCGAGCAGCGGCCCGAGGCGTACACCATGGCCAACTTCCGGCAGTGGACCGACCGGTCCCGGGCCAACCTCGGGATGGACACCCTGGACCTGGTCCAACTGCACTGCCCGCCGATCGCCGTCTTCGCCGACGACGCGGTCTTCGACGCCCTGGACACCCTCGTCGCGGAGAAGGCCATCGCGGGGTACGGCGTCAGCGTGGAGACCTGCGACCAGGCGCTGACCGCCATCGCCCGGCCCGGCGTGGCCAGCGTCCAGATCATCCTCAATGCCGTCCGGCACAAGCCGCTGGAGCAGGTGCTGCCGGCGGCCGCCGAGGCCGGCGTCGGGATCATCGCCCGGGTGCCGCTGGCCAGTGGCCTGCTCTCCGGCCGGTACGACGAGCACACCGAGTTCCCCGCCGACGACCACCGCAACTACAACCGGAACGGCGCCGCGTTCGACGTGGGCGAGACGTTCTCCGGCGTCGACTACACGCAGGGGCTCGCGGCCGTACGCCGGCTCGCGCCGCTTGTCGACGCCGACCGCACCATGGCGCAGTTCGCGCTGCGGTGGGTGCTGGACCAGGCCGGCGTCACCGTCGTCATCCCGGGCGCGCGCGACGCCGAGCAGGCGCGGCGCAACGCCGCCGCGGCGGACCTGCCGCCACTCACGACCGCCCAACTGGCCGGCGTACGCGAGGTCTACGACGAGCTGATCCGCCCGCAGGTGCACGACCGGTGGTGAGCCGCCGACCCCGGGTGCTCGCATCGCGCCTCCGGTACGACGATGCTGGACACCCGGGGCGGCGTGCCGCCCGAGGCGGCGAGGAGGGTGCGCGATGAGGGGTTGGCTGACACTCACCCTCGGCCTGCTGGCCGTGGTGATCGGTGCGGTGTGGACGGTGCAGGGCCTCGGCTACGTCAGCGGCAGCCCGATGACCGACGAGACGCTCTGGGTGGTGGTGGGCCCGATCGTGGCCGCCGCCGGGCTGGTGGCGCTCTGGTTGGGACTGCGCTCGCGACGCCGACTGTGAGAAGCCAGCCTGGTCGCCGGCGCGAGCGGGTGAGCGGTGGACGTGGAAAGCCCCGCATCCCGGTGCGGGATACGGGGCTTCACTTCAACGAGCCCTGACCGGCGGGGGCCGGCCAGATGTGTCAGAGGGGACGGACCTGCTCGGCCTGCGGGCCCTTCTGACCCTGGGCGATCTCGAACTCCACCCGCTGGTTCTCCTCCAGCGTGCGGTAGCCGCTGGACTGGATGGCCGAGAAGTGGACGAACACGTCAGCACCCCCGCCGTCGACGGTGATGAAGCCGAAGCCCTTGTCAGCGTTGAACCACTTCACGGTTCCCTGCGCCATGTGTATCTCCTTCTAAAACTGGCGGCCGTGCACGCCGTGCGGCCGATTGGCCGTTTTCGAGCAGCGGCGTCTGAGGCGGCCTCCACGAAGGAGACTTCTCTCAACCCACGCCATCTCGCAACAGCGTGGAACAGCAAATCACGTACGCAAAAAGTCTGCACGACCTGTCCGACGAATTTCTCCGACATGTGACCTGACGGATGACTCAGGTCGCTGGGCGGCGTTCCGAGTCGTGCGAAAGGCCCCCTTCCCGTCGATAGGGAAGGGGGCCTGACGTCTATGCGTCGGTCAGTCCGGCCAGTGGCCGGTCATCCGGCGGACACCGACCGCTCCGCCCCGGTCCACGGCGGCACGGACCACCGCGAAGATGGCCCCCTGCAACGCCGCGGCGGCCAGGATCTCGCCCCAACCGCGGTCCTCGTCGGTGGCGTTCGGCGCTTCGCCGTCGCCCGCCGTGACCTTCCAGACCTGCCGGAAGATCGCGCCGGCCACCGTACCCGCGGCGATACCCAACAACACGCCGACCGGCCGGTACGCGACCTTGCCGATGCTCCTGCTCACCTACGCCTCCCCCGCACGATCATCAGCACCACCACGGTGGCCACCGCGCCGGCGGCGATCGCCGCCCACGGCACCGGGTTGCGTCGAACCAGCTCGCTCTTCTCGCGGACCAGGCCGCCCTTGTCGTACGCCTGGGCGCGGGCCATCCCGGCGCCGCGCGCAGCCTGCCCGCGGACCCGGGCCACGGTCTGCGCCGCCTGCTCGCGCATCCGCTCCTTCGCCTGTTCGGCGGACTCCTTCAGGCGGGCCTTGACGTCCGCCTTGGCGGCCAACGCCTCCATGGTCTCGCCCAGCTCCACCCGGGTACGGCGGATCTCCTCGCGCAGGGCCTCCGTGTCGCCCGTTCCGTTGCCCGTCATGCCCGTCCCCTGTCCTTCACGGCGGCGGTCACGGTGTCCACGTCGGCACGGAGGCTGCGGACCGTCGCCGCCGGCACCGGTGGGACCGCACGGCTGACCTGCTTCTTGCCCACCAGTGCGAGGATGCCGGCCACCAGGAAGAGCGCCACCGCCACGATCAGCGCGGCGGCCCAGGCGGGCAGCACCAGATCCAACAGCAGGATGGCGGTGACGACGAGCGCCCCCAGGCCGTAGAACGCCAGCGCCCCGCCGCCGCCGAACAGGCCGATCCCGATGCCGGCGTGCTTGCCCTTCTGGGTCAACTCCGCCCGGGCCAGCGCCAGTTCGTCCCGTACCAGACGGGATACCTGTTCGGTGGCCCGCTGCACCAGCTCGGCGGTGGAGGGCTCGCTCCCATTGCGGGATGTGCGGGCATTCGCCACGTCAGCCATGCTGTCCTCCTTTCCTCATCACCGCGCTGTATGCCCGGAGTCGTCGCCCGTCAATCCTAAAACTCGAGGTGCGGCGACCTGTCGCCGTTGTCCGGATGCCGCGCCGACAAGCTGGCGTGGATCACTCCGATCACGGCAGAGACGTCCGGCAGCACATCCCCCGCGCAACCCCAACCAAACCTCCCCAGACCCCACCCTTTCCATTCGCGCTGATCATGAAGTTATTGCCAGGACACGCCGAAGCGAGAGGCAATAACTTCATGATCAACGGGGTGAACGACGCCGGGAGTTAGGGGCGGGATTCTTCGGGGCCTACGAAGGCTTCGCTGCGGGCGTCGCCGTCGTCACTGCCGCCGAAGACGCGGGCGTCGTCGGGGGCCTCGGTGTCGGACGGGCGTCGGGTCTGGGGTCGCCTGGGCTGCACCCACTGCCAGGACAGGTTGCTGGTGGCGTCGCCCAGTTCGGTGCGTACGCGGGGCATGGCGGTGGGCCGGTTGTCCCGGATCCAGGCCACCAGGTGCTCGCGCACGAGGGCGCGCAGGTCCCACAGACTGCCCGCGTCGGCGGCGCTGACCAGCGCGCGCAGCCGCACCATCCCGCCGGTGGCGTCGGTGACCTGGAGGACGCAGACCCGGCCGTCCCACAGCTCGGTGCCCTCGACGAGCCGGCGCAGCTCTTCCCGCATCGTCTGCACCGGCACGGCCCAGTCGACGTCGAACTCGGCGGTGCCGAGCACCGCCGCCTCGGTACGGGTCCAGTTCTGGAACGGCTTGCTGGTGAAGTACGAGGTGGGCAGGATCAGCCGCCGATCGTCCCAGATCTGGACCACGACATAGCTGAGGGTCAGCTCCTCGATCCGACCCCACTCCCCCTCGACGACCACCACGTCGTCGAGGCGGACCGCGTCGCTGAAGGCGAGTTGCAGCCCGGCGAAGACGTTGCCGAGCAGGCTCTGGGCGGCCAGGGCGGCCACCACACCGACGACGCCGGCGGAGGTCAGCACACCGGCGCCGATGCCGCGCACGCTCGGGAACGTCATCAGCATCACGCCGACGGTCAGGATGACGATCACCGCGACGGTCAGCCGGCGCAGCATCACCACCTGGGTACGCACCCGCCGGGCGTGCCGGTTGTTGGGCACGTCGACCCGGAACCGGGCGAGCGCGGTGTCCTCGACGACGATCAACAGGGCCGCCACCAGCCAGGCGGCGCTGGCGATCACACAGAGCACCAGCAGGTGCAGCAGGAGCCGCCGCCAGCTCTCGCCGACGGCGTACCCGGTGGTGAAGCGGGCGGCGAACTGCACCGCGAGGACGGTGGCGGCGACCTGGAAGGGACGGTGCGCGTGGTCGGTCAACTCGGTCAACAACAGGGACCGGCGGCCGAACCGCCGGGTGATCCGGTGGACGACCTCGACCAGGAAGAGAGCGACCGCCGCCGCGGCGAGCGCGGCGACGGTCGTTTCGAGATAGCTCTGCACGAGTGGGGCGCTTCCCTTCGACCGAGCGGCGGAACTTAGGGCAAAAGCCCAATAGTTCCCGACGTCCTCGGTATCGACCAGTTCAGACCTTGCGGTACCGGGACTGGAGGAAGCAGTAGACGCCGAAGGCCGCGATGCCGAGGGCGACCAGGGCCAGCAGGAACGAGCCGTACGACTGCTCGCGCAGCGTGTGCAGGGCGGCGTCCAGACCACGGGCCTTCTCCGGGTCGTACTTCACCGCCGCAACGATGACCAGCAGGCCGGCGATGCCGTACGCGACACCCTTGGCGACGTATCCGGCGATGCCGAGGCGGCGGGCCAGCTGGCGGGTCTTCGGGCTCATCTCGCCGGTCTTGAGGTGCTTCTCGAACGTCTTGCGGATGCCGTAGATGACCAGGCCGATGCCGATCGCCGCGACCACCAGCCCGGCCAGGCCGACCAGCCAGCGGCCACCGGTGGAGGTCATCAGCTTGCCGCTCAGCGCCTCCTGGTTGTCGGCGCTGTTCGACCCGGCCTCGGAGAACACCTTGAAGGCGGTCCAGGCGAAGTAGAGGTAGACGATGGTCCGGCCGGCCGAGGCCAGCCGCTCCATGGCCCGCTCCTTGCCCCGCTCGGCGCGGTGCCCGCCCGCCGCCTCGAGGCCCTGCCAGATCGCCATGGCGAGCAGGCCGACCGCGACGGCGATGACGAGGAACTTACCGAGGGGCTGTGCGGAGAGGGTACGCAGCGCGCCGGACTGGTCGCCGTCGTCGGACGACGTGCCGAACGCGATCTGCAACGCCAACCAGGCGAAGAGGAGGTGGACGATGCCGTAGCCGATGAAGCCGGCCCGGGCGAGAAGTTCCAGCCACCGGCTGTCCGCCGTTCGGGAGGCGGTGGCTTCGGCGCTACGGGTGAGTGACATGGCGTCACAATCTCCGATTACGAAGATTCCCAAACGTCGGCCACCGCCGCCCGCCCGGTTCAGTTACCCGGGTTGCGGGAGACGCGGATCTTGACCTGCTGGTCGGTGACGCTGTCGACGGTGACCGCGAAGCCACCGGCCTCGGTGGCCTGCTGGCCGGTGGTGAGGGTGAGCTGCTCGCCGGCGACCTCGACGGTCACCTGGTCGCCCTCGGCGCCGACCAGCTTGGCCTCGACGCCCAGGATGGTGGCGCTCGCCTCGACACCCCGCTCGAAGGTGACCGTGCAGGCGTCCAGACCGCAGTCGGTGGAGGCGCCCTGGGAGCTGCAACCGGCGAGCACGGCGAGGCCGAGCGCCACGGCGGCGACGAGGCCGGCGGCGCGACGGACGGGGGGCAGGGGGATGGTGGCGGGTCGGTTCGTCACGCCGCCAAGGGTACGAGACGTCCGCGACGACCGGGCGGGGGCGAGAGCGGCAGGCGTCCCGGCTAGGGTCCGGGCATGGCCTTCGACATCGCCCGTACCCGGGCCGCCTATCCCGCCCTGACCGAGGGCTTCGTCCACTTCGACGGCGCCGGGGGCACGCAGACCGCGGCCGGCGTGATCGATGCGGTCACCGACGCCATGCGCGCGGCCGTCGGCAACCGCAGCGCCGCCTTCACGCCCGGTCGTCGCTCGCTGGAGATGGTGGCGCAGGCCCGTCAGGCGGTCGCCGACCTGCTCGGGGCCGAGCCGGACGGTGTGGTGCTCGGTCCGAGCGCGACAGCGTTGACGTACACCCTGGCCCGTACCCTCGGCGCGGCCTGGCGGCCCGGCGACGAGGTGGTGGTGTCCCGGCTCGACCACGACGCGAACGTGCGCCCGTGGGTGCAGGCCGCCGAGGCGGCCGGCGCGACGGTGCGCTGGGCCGAGTTCGACCGGCACACCGGTGAGCTGCCCAGCGGCCAGTACGCCGACCTGGTGGGCGAGCGGACCCGGCTGGTGGCGGTGACCGCCGGCAGCAACGCCATCGGCACCGTGCCGGAAGTGCCGGCGATCGCCAAGATCGCACACTCGGTCGGGGCGCTGGTCTGCGTGGACGGCGTGCACTCCGTACCGCACGGTCCGACCGACCTGGCATCGCTCGGCGCGGACGTGCTGGTCACCAGCGCGTACAAGTGGTCCGGGCCGCACCTGGCCGCGATGGTGGCCGACCCGAGCCGGTGGGCGGCGTTGCGCCCGGTGAAGCTGGTGCCGTCCTCCGACGCCGCGCCGGACCGTTTCGAGTACGGCACACCGAGCTTTCCGCTGCTGGCCGGCGTGACGGCCGCCGTGGATCACCTCGCCGCCCTGGACCCGGACGCGACCGGCGACCGCCGGGCGCGGCTGCGGGCCGGGTTGGCCGCCGCCCAGGCCCACGAGAAGGCGCTGCTGGATCGGTTGCTCGCCGGTCTCGCCGAGCGGCCCGCCGTCACGGTCTACGGCTCGCCGGCCCGGCGCTGCCCGACCGTCTCCTTCCGGGTCGCCGGGCTGTCGCCGCAGCAGACCCAGCAGGCGCTGGGCGATGCCGGGTTCTGCCTGTCGGCCGGCGACTACTACGCCTACGAGTACTTCCAGACGATGGGTCTGCGCGACAGCGGTGGCGCGGTGCGGGCCAGCATCTACCACTACAACACGGTGGACGAGGTGGACCGGTTGCTCGCCGAACTCGACGTGCTGGCCGCCGGGGCTGGGACAATGGCCCGGTGAGCACCCTCGTCGAGGACAATCCCGCCAAGAACCGATTCGAGATCCTGGTCGACGACGCGTTGGCCGGCTTCACCGCCTACCTGCAGCGTGGCGAGGACGTGCTGGTCTTCACGCACACCCAGGTGGACCCGAGCTTCCAGGGCAAGGGCGTCGGCGGCGCGCTGATCCGCGCCGCCCTCGACCAGGTGCGGGCCCGGGGTGGGCGGGTGGTGCCGCAGTGCCCGTTCGTGGCGGCGTTCATCGACAAGCATCCCGAGTACGCCGACCTGGTCGCCGAGCACCCGTAGCGTCAGCGGGTCCGGCCGGTCAGCACCTCGGCGGCGGCCTGCCCGCTGGCCCGGGTGGCGCCGTGGGTGGCCAGGTGTACCGCCCCGACGACCAGCTCGGGCACACCCAGCTCGACCACGACCGCGTCCGGCCGATTGGCGAGCGCCCGCCGTACCGCCGCCTGCATCCAGTCGTGCCGGTGCAGGTCACGGACGACCAGCACCAGCGGGCGGTCCCCGGCGTCGGCTCCCGGGTCGGCGGGCACGTCGGGCTCGGCGTGGCGGACCGTCGTCGTGCCGGGCAGCAGATCGCCCAACGGCTCGCCGATGCCCCACGGGGTCTCCGCGCCGATGGCGATGTTGCGCGGCGGCTCGAACTCGACCACGTGGGCGACGCGGGTCAGGGGCAGCGTGACCGGGGCGTCCGGGCCGGTGCTGACCCGTACGGCCCGTCGGGCGGCGACCAGCCCGACGTCGGTGGCCCGGTGGGCGGCGCTCGGGCGGGCGGCGCGGGCGGCCACCGTCCAGGCGGCGAGCTGACCGACGCGCTTGGCGGCCTCGGCGAGGCGCTCCTCGGGCAGCTCGCCGGAGACGACGGCGGCCACGATGGCGTCGCGCAGTTCCCGCGCGGCCTCCTCGTCGCTGCGCTCGCCACCGACGCAGATGGCGTCGGCCCCGGCCGCGAGCGCCCGCACGGCCGCGCCCGCGAAGCCGTACCGGTCGGCGACCGCGCGCATCTCCACGGCGTCGGTCACGACCACGCCGGAGAAGCCCAACTCGTCGCGGAGCAGGCCACCCAGGATGCGCTGGCTCAGCGTGGCCGGCAGGTCCGCGTCGAGCGCGGGTACCAGCAGGTGGCCGGTCATCACCGCCTGCGCGCCGGCCGCCACCGCGGCACGGAACGGGGCCAGCTCGCAGGCGTCCAGGCGGGCCCGGTCGGCGGTGATGCGCGGCAGGTCGTGGTGGGAGTCGACGCGGGTGTCCCCGTGCCCGGGGAAGTGCTTGGCGCAGGCGGCCACGCCGGCGCCCTGGAGGCCGCGGATCCAGGCGGCGGTGTGCCGCGCGACCAGCGCCGGGTCGGCCCCGAACGACCGGACGCCGATCACCGGGTTGGCCGGGTTGGAGTTGACGTCGGCGTCCGGGGCGTAGTCGAGGGTCACCCCGGCCGCCGCCAGCTCGATGCCGAGGTCGAGGGCGACGGCCTCGGTCAGCGCCGGGTCGTCGACCGCGCCGAGGGCGTAGTTGCCCGGTCGGGAGCTGCCCCGGGCGGACTCGATCCGGGTGACGTCACCGGCCTCCTCGTCGATCGCCACGATGACGTCCGGCCGCTCGGCGCGCAGCGTCGCGGTGAGCGCCGCCACCTGGGCGGTGTCGACGACGTTGCGGGCGAACAGCACCACCGAGCCGAGCCCTTCGCCGAGCCAACGGCACACCCAGGGCGGCGGCGTGGTGCCGACGAAACCGGGTTGCAGGACGGCGGCGGCCAACGTCGGAAGGTGCCCGGCCGGCGCGGTCACGCCGTCGCCTCGGAACGGTCGACGTTTCTCGCCGGCGCGGTGACGCCGACCCGCTGGATGCGCTCGCTCATGCGGCCCCGTACCCCATCTCTCGCGCGCCCTCGGCGCACCGCCCTGGGCAGGCGGTGCTGCCATGGTCACACCGAGCGATTCAATAGTCAATAAACCTTACAGTTGCCCGGCGGGACCCTTCCCCGGAAGAGTGCGGGGATGGACACCGCCCCGCTGGCCGACGCCACGAGCCCGGCCGACATCCCCGGCGTACGCCTGCTCGGCCTGGTGGTCGGCGCTCTGCTGCTGCTCGCCGCGATCCGGGCCATGTTCGGCCGACGCTGAGGCGATCCGGCCCCCACCCGCCGGTGTGGCCCGCCGCGACCGGGGTACGGCTCTCCCAACAGCAGGACCGCGCGCCGAAGGGGAAGCCATGAAGATCGGATATTTTCTGTCCAGTGAGGAGTACACACCGGCCGAGCTGCTGGCGCAGGCCCGCGGCGCCGAGGCGGCCGGCTTCGAGGCACTGTGGATCTCCGACCACTACCACCCCTGGGTCGACGCGCAGGGGCAGAGCCCCTTCGTCTGGTCGATGATCGGCGCGCTCAGCCAGGTCTGCGCGCTGCCGGTGACCACGGCGGTGACCTGCCCGACCGTACGGATCCACCCGGCCGTGATCGCCCAGGCGGCGGCGACCAGCGCGGTGCTGCACGGCGGCCGGTTCGTGCTCGGCGTCGGCACCGGCGAGGCGCTCAACGAGCACATCTTCGGTGACGCCTGGCCGTCCGCCGACGTGCGGCTGGAGATGCTCGAAGAGTCCGTCGAGGTCATGCGCGAGCTGTGGCGGGGCGGCTTCGTCAACCACCGGGGCACGCACTACACGGTGGAGAACGCCCGGGTCTACACGCTGCCGGACACCCCGCCGTCGATCTACGTCTCGGGGTTCGGGCCGAAGGCCGTCGACCTGGCCGCCCGCATCGGCGACGGCTACGTGAGCACCATGCCCGACGGCGAGCTGGTCCGGCGCTTCCGGGAGAACGGCGGCGGCGACAAGCCGTGCCAGGCCGGGTTCAAGGCGGCGTTCGCGGCCAGCGAGGAAGAGGGCGCGCGGATCGCGTACGAGCGGTGGCCCAACGCGGGCGTGCCCGGCGAGCTGTCGCAGGTGCTGCCCTCGCCGCACCACTTCGAGCAGGCCTCCGAACTGGTCTCGCAGGACATGGTGCGGAAGGCGTTCGTCTGCGGCAACAACGCTGACGCGCACCTGGAGATGATCGACCAGTACGCCAAGGCCGGCTTTGACGAGCTGTACATGGCCAACACCGGCCCGCACTTCCAGGGCCTGTTCGACCTCTACCAGCGCGAGGTCCTGCCCCGCCTACGGTGAGACGGAACGTACCCGAGCCCATGATCGCGAAAGAGTGTTTCGGTGGTCGTGAGCTCGGGTACCTCCGGCCCTCGATGAAACTGTCCACGCACTCGATGACGTTGCGCCGCGCCGCGAAGAGCCTCTTCGGCTGGAAAGCGCTCCGGCCCAACCAGCTCGCCGCCATGCGCGCGGTGATGAAGCGACACGACGCCCTGGTGGTGTTGCCCACCGGCGCCGGCAAGTCGGCGATCTACCAGATCCCGGCCAGCCTGATCCCCGGCCCGACCGTGGTGATCTCTCCGCTGCTGGCCCTTCAGCAGGACCAGATCGCGGCGCTCAACGAGCGGCAACGTCCCGAGCTGCGGGCGGTACGGATCAGCTCGAACGAGTCGGCCGGCCAGCAGGCCGAGGCGATCGCCGAGATCCAGGCCGGGCGTGCCGAGTTCCTGTTCATCACCCCGGAGCAGTTGAGCAACCCGGACCGGATGGCCGAGGTCGCCGCGCTGAAGCCGGCGCTGGTGGCGATCGACGAGGCGCACTGCATCTCGGCCTGGGGGCACGACTTCCGTCCCGACTACCTGGCGCTGGGTCACCTCATCGAGGGCCTCGGCCGACCGCCGGTGGTCGCGCTGACCGCCACCGCGTCCCCGCCGGTCCGTGACGACATCATCGCCCGGCTGCGGCTGCGCGACCCGGAGGTGGTGGTCTCCGGGCTGGACCGGCCCAACCTCTTCCTCGAGGTGGCGCACTGCCCCACCGAGGACTACCGGTGGCGGCGGCTGATCGCCCTGCTGCGCGACGACGTACGGCCCGGGATCATCTACGTGCCGACCCGCCGCTCGGCCGAGGAGTTGGCCGAGAAGTTGACCAAGGCGGGCTTCCCGGCGCAGTTCTACCACGGTGGGATGGCGACCGGCGCGCGCAACGAGCTGCACGAGGCGTTCCTCGCCGACCAGGTGCCCATCATGGTCGCCACCTCGGCGTTCGGCATGGGCATCGACAAGCCGAACATCGCCTGGGTGGTGCACACGGCGCTGCCCGACTCGCCGGACAGCTACTTCCAGGAGATCGGCCGGGCCGGGCGGGACGGGCAACCGGCCCGGGTGCTGCTGCTCTGGCGGGCCGAGGACGTGGGCCTGCAACGGTTCTTCAGCGGCGGCCTGCCGGACGAGAACGAGCTGCGGGACCTGGCCGCTCTGCTGCGCCGCAAGCCGGCCACCAAGACCGAGCTGCGGGAGGCCACCGGCCTGGGACCGCGCAAGCTGGGCCAGTACCTGGCGCTGCTGGAGCAGGTGGGGGCCGCCGAGCCCCGCGCCCGCCAGCGCATCGGGGCCCCGCGCTACTCCCCCGCGCCGGTCGACGCGGCGGCGGCGGCCCTGGCCGAGGCGGAACGCCAGCAGACGGTGACGCGTTCGCGTACCGACATGATGCGGGCGTTCGCCGAGACCACCGCCTGCCGGGGGCAGACCCTGCTGGCCTACTTCGGCGAGCAGATGACCGAGGTCTGCGCGCACTGCGACAACTGCCACCGGGGCACCAGCACCGCCGACGAGGGCGCGGTCGGCCCGTTCCCGGTGCACAGTCAGGTGCGTCACGGCGAGTGGGGGCGTGGCCTGGTGCTCAGCTACGAGGACGACAAGATGACGGTCCTGTTCGACGAGGTCGGTTACAAGACCCTCTCGGTGCGCGTGGTGTCCGAGCAGGGTCTGCTGACCCTCGACTAGCCTGACCCGGGCACCGCACGGGGCCCGGCGGATCGACGAAGCAGCACCGATTGACCGTACAGAGCAGGGCGGAAGGGGCATTGCCGTGATCGAGCAGCCGGCGTACACCGGTTTCGGTTTCTCCGACGAGGAGTGGGGGCTGCTGGTCGGCCTGCCGCAGTCGGTGCTGACCGCGGCGAGCGCCGCCGAGTCCGACGGCACGCGCCGGACCATGGCGGAGAACGCGGCCGGTCTGGAGTCCATCGGGGCGGGCCGGGAGTCGGCCAACCCCCTGGTCGCGGCAGTGGCCGGTGAGATCGTGACCCGGGTCGGCGACCCCGAGGCCGGCGAGGAGCTGCCGGTCATCGCGCCCGCCGACCCGCAGGCGTACATCGACGACGTGCTGGTGCGGGCTCGTGAGGCGGCCGTGCTGCTGGCCGCCCGGGTTGACGAGGGCGAGGCCGGCGCGTACAAGCACTGGCTGGTGACCATCGCCGACCAGGTCGTGGGCGCCGCGTCCAGCGGCGGTCTGCTGGGCCTGGGCGGCGAGTCGGTCAGCGACTCCGAGCGACGGTTCCGCGACCGACTCGCCCAGGTGCTCAACGACTGACCGGGGCGGCGTCTGACAGCGACGGTTCGGTCGGCTCGGCGGCCAGCGCCGCGGGGTCGGCCGGCCGGACGCCGCGCAGCGTCAGCAGCGCGGTCACCGCGCCGAGCGCCATCGCCACCATGGCGGCGAGGGCGGCGAGGTGCAGCCCGTCGGTGAAGGCGAACCGGGCCGCGTGCAGCACCGCGTCGCCGACCTCCACCGGCAGTCCCCGGGTCACGGCGAGCGCGCCGCCCAGGGTCTCGCCGGCCGCGTCGCGGACGCCCGTCGGCAGCCCGGCCGGCAGCTCGTCGAGAACCTCGCGGTGGTAGATCGCGGCACCCACGCTGCCCAGGATGGCCATTCCCAGCGCGCCACCCAGCTCACTGCTGGACTCGGTCAGCGCGGACGCGACACCGGCCTGCTCCGGCGGGGCCGCGCCGAGCACCAGCTCGGTGACGAGCGACATCACCATCACCAGGCCGCCCGCGTAGACGCTCGCGCCGACGAGCAGCAGCCAGAGCGGCGTCTCGGGGGTGACCCGGGTCAGCACCGCGAAGCCGACGACGGCGATCACGAAGCCGGCCCCGATCAGGTACGCCCGCTCGACGCGCTGGGCGAGCGCCGCGGCGGCCGGGGCGACACCGCCGACCGCGAGCGACGGCACGAGGCTCCACAGTGCCGCCCGCAGCGGGCTCAGGCCGAGCACCAACTGGAGGTGCTGGGTGGTGAAGATGGCGAACCCGACCAGGGCGAACATCGCGAGCAGGTTGACCGCCAGCGATCCCGCGAAGCCGTGCCGGCGGAACAGCGCCAGGTCGATCATGGGGTACACCCGGGTCCGCTGCCGGTGCAGGAAGAGCGCCCCGACCAGCAGGCCGGCGACGACGGCCAGCACCCGCGTGGCGCTGACGCCGTCGCGGGCCATCTCCTTGATGCCGTAGATCACCGGCAGCAGCGTGCCGAGCGACAGCGCCGCGCTGAGCAGGTCGAACCGGCCGCGCGCCGGGTTGCGGAACTCGGGCACCAGGACCGGGGCGAGCAGGAGCAGGAGCAGCATCGCCGGAATGTTGATCAGGAAGATGGAGCCCCACCAGAAGTGCTCCAGCAGGACGCCGCTGAGCACCGGGCCGACGGCGATGCCACCGGTGAGCGTGGCGGTCCAGATGCCGATCGCGGTGCCCCGCTGCTTGGCGTCGTGGAACATGTTGCGCACCAGGGCGAGCGTGGACGGCATCAGGGTGGCCCCGCCGACGCCGAGCACGGCGCGCGCGGCGATCAGAGTCTCGGCGCTGTCGGCGTACGCGGCCAGCAGGGACGCCGCCCCGAACGCGGTCGCGCCCAGCAGCAGGAGCCGACGGCGACCGATCCGATCACCCAGGGCGCCCATGGTGATCAGTAGCCCGGCCAGCACGAAGCCGTAGATGTCGAAGATCCAGAGTTGCTGGGTGGCGCTGGGCCGCAGCTCCTCGCTGATGAACGGGACGGCGAAGTAGAGCACCGACACGTCCATCGAGACCAGGAGCAGCGGCAGCATCAGCACCGCGAATCCGATCCATTCCCCCCGGCCCGCGCGGGGTGCCGGTGCGGTCGTCACTGTCATGAGAACTCCTTCTGCGTATGCCGTACGCTTTAATGCGTAGACCATACGCAGAACTAGGATGGCGAGGCAAGGAGGAAAAGTGGCGGAGACGAAAGACGACAGCGGCCCGGCGCTCCCCCCGGCCATCGAGAGCGCCTGGGGGCTGCGGGAGCGGGCGCCGAAGGGCCCCCGGCCCGGCCTCACCGTGCCCGGCATCGTCGACGCGGCCGTACGGGTCGCCGACGCCGACGGGCTGGCGGCCGTGTCGATGAGCCGCGTGGCCAAGGAGTTGGGTGCCGCCACCATGGCTCTCTACCGGCACGTCGGCTCGAAGGACGACCTGCTGACGCTCATGGTGGACGTCGGCTACGGCCCCTCGCCCGGCCCCGCCGCGCCGGACGACGACTGGCGCGCCGGCCTGACCCGCTGGGCCTGGGCGGAACACGACGTGCTGCGGCAACGCCCCTGGCTGCTGCACATACCGATCTCCGGACCGCCGATCACGCCCCAGCAGCTCGGCTGGATGGAGGACGGCCTGGGCTGCCTCGACGGCACCCCGCTACCCGAGGCCGAGAAGATGTCGATCCTCCTGCTCCTCACCGGGTACGTCCGCAACGAGGCGATGCTCACCAACCAGATCGCCGAGGGCAGCCGGGCCACCGGTGTCGAGCCGGGCGACATGATGCCGGCGTACGGCGCGATGCTGGCGCGACTGATCGACCCGGTCCGCTTCCCAGCGCTGACACGGGTGCTCGATGCCGGCGTCCTCGACCAGGACGATGGACCGGATGACGAGTTCACGTTCGGCCTGGACCGGATCCTCGACGGCGTCGAGGCCCTGATCGCCCGCCGGACGACGTGAGGGGGCGCGGATGCTAGCCAGGAACACCATCGACACGACCGTCCTGCCGCCCGCCGAGCGGTTCGGGATGTGGCTGGACCTGGTGGCGCGCACGTCCGTACCGTTGCGGATGGAGTCCCCGTACGCCGACGACTTCGCCGCCCAGGCCGAATTCATCGACCTCGGCGCGATCCATCTCGCCCGGTACCAGTACCCCTCACTCGATGCCACCCGCAAGCTGATCCGACAGTCGGACCCGGAGCTGTACATACTCGCCTTCACCACCAGCGGGGTCGGCACGTCCAGCCAGGACGGTCGGCGCAGCGACATCCTGGCCGGCGAGTTCACCTTCTACGACGCCTCGCGCCCGCACGACGTCTGCCACCACGCGAGCGAGCCGGGACGGACCCAGGCCACCTCGATCACGACGGTGATTCCGCACTCCGCGCTCCCGCTGCCGCCGAAGCGGATGGCCGCGCTCTACGGCGGCCGGATGTCGGGCAGCGAAGGGCTCGGGGCGCTGCTGGCGCAGTTCCTGATCCAGGTGACCGGCCACCCCGAGCAGTACCACGCCGCCGACGCCGGCCGGCTCGGCACGGTGGGCCTCGATCTGGCCACCACCCTGCTCGGCCGGAACCTGGTCGCCGAGGACGCGGTGCCGACCGAGGTCCGCCGCCGTGCGCTGATCACCCAGGTGCAGGCGTATGTCCACCGTCACCTGGGCGACGCCACGCTGGGCCCGCAGACCATCGCGGACGCCCACCACATCTCGCTGCGGACGCTGCACCGCCTGTTCGAGGCCGAGAACACCACCGTGGCGGCGTACATCCGCGACCTTCGGCTGGCCCGGTGCCGGCGCGACCTCACCGACCCGGCGCTGCGGGCCCAGCCCGTGCAGGTCATCGCCGCACGCTGGGGGTTCGGCGACAAGGCCCACTTCAGCCGGGCATTCCGGGCGGCGTACGGGGTGAGCCCGCAGGCGTGCCGCGACGGCGACCCGGTTACGGCACGGCACGTCAACGACCTGGCGTCCAGAGTCAACTCGGGCCAGGCAGACTGACAACCGACGCGGCAGAGGCGGCGCCCGCGTACTCCGGGGCCCGCGTTGGCCGCGAACGGGGGCCGTGGCGAGGCGCCCGCCGTGGCGCGCGGCGGGCGGCCGCCCGGTGTCGCCCCCGGCCGAGGCTCCGGCCCCGTCGCTTCCCCCCCAGGATCGTCGGCGGGGCCGGTCAGGCCTTCTCCAGCAACTCCAACACGACCCGCTCGATCTCCTCGCGGGGGGCGCTCGGGTCGACCGGCACCACCACCCCGTCGTGGTAGAGGTCGACGACCCGCGGATCCACGTAGGACGTGCGCGCCACGGTCGGGGTGTTGCCGAGCAGCTCCGCGACCGCCCGCATCACCGCGGCCACCGCCCTGCGCCGGGCGGTGACCGAGCGGGCCGGGTCGGCGGCGGCCAACTCCGCCGCCGCGCGCACCGTGGCGTGCCAGGTGCGGAAGTCCTTGGCGGTCATCTCGCCGCCGCTGGCGTCGCGCAGGTAGCCGTTGACCTCGTCGCTGCGCACGTCCCGCCACTCCCGGCCGTCCCAGTAGCCGAACAGCCGGTCCGCCCTGCGGCGACGCCGACGCAGGTTGACCAGCACCTCGCACAGCTGCGGGTCCTCGATCCGGCGCACCTGCTCGATACCGCCCTTGGCGGGGAACTCGAAGACCACGCAGTCGCCCCTGCGTCGCGCGTGCTCCGGGCGCAGGGTCGACACGCCGAACGTCGGATCGTCGCCGGCCGCGTACTGGTCGCTGCCGACCCGGAACATCCCCATGTCGAGAAGGCGGGCCACGGTGGCCAGCACCCGATCGCGGTTCAGTCCACGCCCGACGAGGTCCTGCCCCACCCGCTCACGCAACGTCGGCAGCCGTCGGGCCACCTCCAGCATGTGGTCGAACTTCGCCGCGTCCTGCTTCTCCCGCCACACCGGGTGGTAGAGGTACTGCTTGCGCCCGGCCGCGTCGACGCCGGTGGCCAGGATGTGTCCGTTCGCGTGCGGCGCGATCCACACGTCCTGCCAGGCCGGCGGGATCACGAGGTCGTTCAGCCGCGCCCGGATGGCCGGATCGCGCACGACGGCGCCACTCGGATCGACGAAGGTCCAGCCCTTGCCGCGCCGACGTCGCCCGTAGCCGGGCCGAGCCGGGTCGCTACGCCGTAACCGCACCGGAAACCCGCACCACTCTCTCCACCTCGTCCACGGCGGCCAGCACCTCGTCCAGCGGCAGAGCCGTCAATGTCGGGTGGCTTCCTACCCCGTCCCACCTGGGCCAATCCCCCTCGCCGGCCCAGAGCGCCCGGTGCCGGGGCCGGTCCGGCGGCGGCCCCCACGCCGCCGGCGGCACCGGCCCGAAGAGCACCACCGAGGCGGTCCCGTACGCGGTGGCCAGGTGCGCCACACCGGTGTCCCCGCTGACCACCAGCCGGGCGTCGGCGACCAGCGCGGCCAGCGCGCCGAGGTCGGTCCGGCCCGCCAGCACGGCGGCCGGCGGCAGACCGGACGCCTCGGCCACCCGCTCGGCCAACCCGCGTTCGTCGGCCGAGCCGGTGACCAGCACGCGGTGCCCCCGCTCCCGCAGCGCCCGGGCCAACGCCGCGAACCGCTCGGCCGGCCACCGCTTGGCGGGGACGTTGCTGCCCGGATGCAGCAGGGTCGCGCCGACCGGCAGGCCGGCCGGGTCGGGCCGGCGCAGGCCCAGGTCACGGCGGTCGGCCGGAATGTCGTACCAGGAGAGCAGCCGGCACCAACGGTCCACCTCGTGCTCGTCGTCGCGCCAGCGCGGACCGTCGTCGAACCCGGCGTCGGCGTTGGCGAAGGCGACGAGCCGCCCGGGACGGGCGGCGGCCAGCAGTCGGTGCGACTGCGGCCCACGCCCGTGCAGGTTCACCGCGATCTCCGGCGCACGGCCCGGCCGCAGCGGCCCGTCCAGCCCGGTGGTGTCCACCAGCTCGTCGACGCCGCCGACCAGGTCGACCAGCGGGGCCAGGCCGCCGGGCGCGGCGAGCGCGAGCTCGTGATCCGGGTACGCGGCCCGCAGCGCCCGCAGCGCGGGCACCGCGGTGACCAGGTCGCCAACGCCGAGGGAGCGCAGCACGAGGATCACGGGTACGACGTCTCCTGCTCGGCGCACACCACCATCTCCCGCACCGCGCAGCCGGGCGGCTGTTGAAGCGCGAACATGATCGCCGCGGCCGTGTCGGCGGGGTCGTTGAGGATGGCGTCCGGACCCGGCTTGTACTGCGGATCGCGTTCGTCGAAGAACGCGGTGCGCATGCCACCGGGGATGAGCAGGGTGACCCCGACCTGGCCGGCCAGCTCGGCGGCCAGCGCACGGGTGAACCCGACGACGCCGAACTTCGCCGCGCAGTACGCGGTGGCGTCGCTGACCGCCTTCACGCCCAGGGTCGAGGCGACCGTGACGATGCGCCCGGCGGAGGTCTGCAGGAACGGGAGCGCGGCCCGGATCACCGCGGCCGTGGCCAGCAGATTCACGGCGACGATCCGGTCCCACGTCTCCCCCGGCACGTCGGCGAGCCGGCCCGGCACGTCCACACCGGCGGCCGTCACCACCGCGTCCAGGCCACCGGCCTGCTCAGCGAGGTGCCGGGTGGCCACCTCGGCGGCGCGGGTGTCGGCGAGGTCGCACTCGGTCCAGTCCACGCCGTCGACCGGCGGCTGCCGGTCCAGCACGAGTGGACGGCCACCGGAGGCGGCCACCGCCGCGACCACCGCCGCGCCGAGCCCGCTGGAACCGCCGGTGACCAGGACGGCGGGTCCGGCGTCGGGTCGTGTGGCGGTCATCGGGTCCGCTCCCCTGTCGTCGTGACCGGCACGGCGATGCCGACCGGCGGTGGCGGCCCGCTGTCCGTGCCGGGGGCCGGCCCGGCGGCGGCACGCGCGATGAGGTCGCTGGTGGAGCGGCCGTCCAGGTACGGCACCACCACCGTGTTCCCGCCCCACCGACGCAGCACCTCCGCCTCGGGCAGTGTGGCCGCGTCGCCGACACCGCTCGCGTAGTCGCCGCCCTTGACCCAGACGTCCGGGCGCACCCAGGACAGCACCGCCTCGGGCGTCGGCTCGTCGAAGACGAGGACGGCGTCGACGCAGCTCAGAGCGGCCAGCAGCCGGGCGCGGTCGCCCTCGGGCAGCACGGGTCGCTGCGGCCCCTTCAACCCGGCGACGCTGGCGTCGGAGTTCACGCAGACGATCAGGCAGTCGCCGAGCTGCCGGGCGGCCTGAAGGGTGGCCAGGTGCCCGGCGTGCAACAGGTCGAAGCAGCCTCCGGTGGCCACCACCGTGCCGCCCGCGCCCCGCACCTCGGAAAGGAGCGCGGCGACCGCCGCGACACCCACCCGCTCAGCGCCGACGCCGGGCCGGCGGGCGCCGCGCACGCTCACCACGTCGGTGGGGGGCGGCAGAGCCGTGGCCACTCCGCCACCCGCCACGTACGTGGAGGCCTCGGCGACGGCCACCTGCACCGCCTCGGAGACGAGCGCGCCCTGGGCCAGCGCGAGGCTCGCGGCGGCGGCGAAACGGTCGCCCGCCCCACAGGTGTCGCCCTCGGCGCTGCCCGACGTGGGCACCACCAGCGGCGTCGACCCGGCGTGGCAGAGCAACGCGCCGTCCCCGCCCAACGTCACCGCGACCGCGCCCGCCCGCCACCGTCGACGCAGCCCCTGCGCACCCTGGGAGGCGGTGGCGAGCCGGGACGCGCCGGGCAGTGTCGGGACCAGTTCGCGCACCTCCGACTCGTTCGGCGTGGCCAGGTGCACGCCGGGTACCGCCGCCGGCCCGCGCGGGTGCGGGTCCCAGACGACCGGCGCGCGGGTGGCGGCCAGCGCGGCGCGCAGCGCGGGCTGGCGGGCGACGCCCCGGCCGTAGTCGCTGACCAGCACTGCCGACGCGGCGGCGAGCACCCGCAGCACCTCGTCGGAGGGCTGACCCGGCTCACCGGAGGGACCGCCCCGGTCGTGGCGCAGCAGCACCCGACCCCGGGCCCGCAGCCGGATCTTCTCCGGCGTCGCGCCCGCGAGGGCCAGCGGGTAGACCCGCACGCCCGCGGCGGCCAGCAGCGCGCTGAGCCGCGCGCCCCCGGCGTCGTCGGCGAGCGCGGTGACCAGCACCACGTCGGCGCCCTGCGCGGCGGCGAAGACCGCCGCGAGGCCCGCGCCGCCGGGCCGGTCGACGGCCGAGGTCTCGTCGAGCACCGGCACCGGGGAGTCCGGGCAGAGGCGGTTCACCACCCCTTCCACGTCCCGGTCGAGCAGGGTGTCCCCGACGACCACCACGGGTCCCCTCACGCCTACCTCCTCATGCTCACGCGTCGATCTGCTGTGCGGTCGGGCCGTCGAGCACGACCTCGACGCCGGTGCGTACCGGCTCGGACGCGAGCCGACCGGCCGTCGCGGGCTCCACGGCGGCCAGCGCCGCCGGCAGTTCCTTCTCGAGGTACTCGCAGATCAGGTGACTGGTCACGAGATGCAGCTCCTGGACGACCTGGGTGTCGGCCGACGGCACGGCGAGCGCCTCGTCGCAGGCGTCCGCGAGGGGGTTGGGGGCGGGTCCGGTGAGCGCCCAGGTGGTCAGGCCGGCGTCGCGCGCGGCGTGTGCGGCGCTGAGCAGGTTGCCGCTGACGCCGCTGGTGCTCAGCAGCAGCAGCACGTCGCCGGGTCGGCCGTGGGCGCGGACCTGACGGGCGTAGACGTCGGCGTAGCCGTAGTCGTTCGCGATGGCGGTCACCGCGCTGGTCTCGGCGTGCAGGGCGATCGCCGACAGGGGCTGGCGGTCGTCGTGCAGCTTGCCCACCAGCTCGGCGGTGAGGTGCTGGGCCTCGGCGGCGCTGCCGCCGTTGCCGGCGACGAGCAGTCGTCCGCCGCCGGCCAGCCGGTGTGCCAGGTGCGCGCCCCAGCGAGCCAACTGCGGTTCACACCGGCGGTACGGCTGCAGTGCCGCGGCGAGGTTGGTCAGGTGCGTATCGAGCGGGCTGACCGCCGGCATCAGGCCACCACCCGGGTCGGCCGACGTACGGCGGCGACCTCGTTGTAGACCCCGGCGAGGCGTTCGGCGGTGACCTCCCACGAGTAGCGCGACCGGGCCCGCTCGCGGGCCGCCGTGGCGTACCGGAAGCGGCGGATCCGGTCGTCGAGCAGTCCCCGGATCGCGGCGGCGAGGGCGTTGGGGTCGCGGGCCGGCACCAGGTCACCGGTCGTACCGTCGACGACGGTGTCGCGGATGCCGCCCACGGCGGTGCCGACGACCGGAACGCCGCACGCCATCGCCTCCAGGGGCGTCAGGCCGAACGGCTCGTACCAGGGTGCGGCGACCAGCAGGTCCGCGGAGCGGTACCAGCGGCCCATCTCCTCGCGGGGCACCGCGCCGACCAGGTGCACCCGGTCGGCGACCCCGCACGACTCGGCGAGGGCCCGCAGCCGCCGGGCGTACGGGTCGGTCTCCAGCAGCCCCTCGGGCGGCCCGCCCACCACGACGCACTCCGCGTCGGGCACCAGCGCCATCGCGCGGACAACCGTCTGGAAGCCCTTGCGCTCGACCAGCCGGCCCACGGTGAGGATGCGGGCGCGGCCCGGCTCCCGGTCGGCGGCCGGCCCGAGCGGGGCGAACGAGGCGAGGTTGACGCCGGAGGGCACGACCGTCATGCGGTTCCGGGGCACCCCCATCCGGACCAACTCGCCGACCTCGTCGCGGCACTGGGCGACCACCCGGTCCACCGAGCGGCCCAGCTCCCGCTCGTAGGCGATGCGCCGGGCCGGGCTGGTGTCCTGCACGCCCTGGTGGCGGCGCTTGACCGTGCCCAGCGCGTGGTACGTCTGCACCACCGGCACGCCGGCCTGCCGGCCGGCGGTCAACGCGGCGAGGCCGCTCATCCAGAAGTGCGCGTGGATCACCTCGGGCGTCCAGTCCCCGCCCCGCCACCGATCGACGAGCCACCGGCTGAACTCGCGCATGTGCGGCAGCAGCGCGTCCTTCGCGACCGGCTCGGCCGGACCGGCGGGCACGTGCACCACGTCGTACCCGTCCGGGGCGCGGACGGTCACCGGCAGGTCGAGGGCGTCGCGGCGGGTGTAGACCCGTACGTCGTGCCCGGCGGCGACGAGCGCGGCGGACAACTCGGCCACGTGCGTGTTCTGGCCGCCGGCGTCCTCCCCTCCGAGGATGGCGAGCGGGCTGGCGTGCTCCGAGATCATCGCGATCCGCATACTTCCTCCTCCAGCAGCCGGTCCCAGTCAGCGAGGAAACGGTCGAGGCCGTACCTGTCGCGCGCGGCGGCCTGGGCCGCCACGCCGGCCTGGCGTGCGGCCGCCGGCTCGGCGATGAACCGGCGAGCGGCGTCGAGCAGGACGTCCATCCGGGTGGCGAGGGCCCCCGCCTCCGGGGGCACGGCGGTGACCGCCTCGGTGGTGGCGAGCGCGACGACCGGCATGCCGATCGCCATCGCCTCGATGAGGCTGAGCCCCAGGCTGGTCCAGCGGCACAGGTGCAGGTACGCCCGCCGGCGGGCCAGTTCGGCGTGCATCCGGTCCTGCGGGACGTCGTCGTGGCTGGTGAGCCGGTCGGCGGGCAGTCCGAGGTGGTCGGCGAGGCCCGCGACGCCCATGCCGAACACGTCCAGGGGCGCGATCTCGGCGAACTGGGGCAGCAGGTCGGTGCCGGTGACCCGTCCCCGCCGCACCGGCTCGTTGATCACGACGGCGAGCCGGTCCAGTTCACCCGTGTACGACACGGCGGGCGCGACGATGCCGTGGTCGACAACGCCGGTGCGGGTCGAGCCGGTGTCCCAGAAGATCTGGTTGAACCCGGTGACGTGGGCGACGAGCAGGTCGTCACGGTCGGCCATCGGGTGCCGGGTGTTGGGGACGGCGCCCTTGGGTGTGTTGTGCTCCACGTAGACGGCGGGCAGGTCGCGACCCGGACGCCGGCCCAGCCACTGCTCGGCCAGGTCGATCTCCTCGGGGCGTTGCAGGACGACCACGTCGACGTCGGCGTCCGGCAGGTCGTCGGGGGCCACCTCGACGGCGCTGTCCGGCCACGGATACGTCCGCGCCCGGCCGAGGCCGTACGGACCCCGGTCGGGCGTGGTGGGGATCAGGTAGCGGTGACTGCCGTGCACGAAGGACGTCGTCCAGGAACCGTGCACGTGCCAGAGCAGGATGTTCATCGGACGCCACCACCGCTGGCGGTCAGTGTCCGTACCGCCTCGACCACCTCGGCCGGGTCGACGCCGCTCAGGCACGGGTGGCCGGGGACCGGGCAGCTCGCCGCCCGGGTGTCGCGGCAGGGCGCGCTCGCGTCGCCGAGCCGCACGGTGGGCACCCGGTAGGGACCCCACTGCCCGAAGGGGACGGTCGGTGCGAACAGGCTCACCACCGGTACGCCGGCGGCGGCGGCCAGGTGCGCGGGCCCGGTGTTGCCGACCACCACGGCGGCGGCGTCGGCGACGAGCGCGGCCAGTCCGGCCAGGTCGGTCGTACCGCCCAGGTCGGTGCCGCCCGCCGCCGCGACCCGGGCGGTCACCGTCCGCTCGTCGGGCCCGCCGGTGACCAGCACGCGATGCCCGGCCGCGCTGAGCGCCCCGGCGATGCGGGCGGCCAGCTCGGTCGGGCAGGCCCGGCTCGACGCGGCCGAGCCCGGGTGCAGCACCACGTAGCCGGGGTCACCGACAGCGGCCGGGCGGGACGCCACGGCGTCGTCGCGGAGCCGCAGCACGGGTTCGTCGCCGGCCGGCAACCGGTGGCCGGCCGCGGCGGCGAGGGAGAGCGCCCGCTCGGGTTCGGGGACGCCTACCGGCACCCGGTGGCGGATGTCCACCAGCGCGCCCGGGTAGTCGTCGCTGATCGCGGCGATCCGGGTGATCCCGGCCATCCGCAGCAGCAACGCCAGCGGCAGGGCCGACTGGTGGAACGAGGTGAACACCACCGCCTCGTCCGCGCCGACGGCGGCGATCCGGGCGGTCAGGCGTCGCATGTCGTCCGGGTCGACGGGCGTCGGCGCGGGATCGATCCACGGCAGCGGGTGCTCGATGATCTCGTCGACGCCGGGCAGCATCTCGGCGGCGGCCCGCCCACGTGGTCCGCACAGCAGCACCACCCGTCGCGCGCCGGCCGCGACGGCCCGGATCGCCGGCCCGGTGACGAGCACGTCCCCGGCCGAGTCCGAGCGCACCACCAGCGCGGTACCCACTCCGTGGGCGGTTCGCGTGGGCCGCACGGCCCGCTGGCGGCGCAGGATCTCGTCGACCGCGGACGGCAGGTCCGTCGCCACCCAGCCGGCGGCGGCGATCTCCTCCGGGCGGGTCACCGGCGTGGGCACCAGCACCCCGGCCGCACCGGCGGCCAGCGCCGCGCCCACGTCACGGCCGATGTCGCCCACCAGTACGCAACGCGACGCGCTCGTGCCCAACTCCCGGGCGGCGGCGTGCACCAGGCCGGGCGACGGCTTGCGGCAGTCGCAGCCGTCGGCGTCGTCGTGCGGGCAGACCAGCCAGGCGTCGAAGCCGCCCAGCAGCTCCTCGACGCGGGCGTGCACCGCCCGCATCTGCTCCTCGTCGAAGTAGCCCCGGGCCAGGCCGGACTGGTTGGTCACCACCGCGAGGCGCAGACCGGCGGCCCGCAGTCGGTCCAGCGCTGCGCGGACACCCGGCAGCGGGCGTACCTTCTCCGGGTCGCCGTTGTACGGCACGTCCTCGATCAGGGTGCCGTCGCGGTCGAGCAGCACCGCGTCGTACAGGACGCCAGCGGGGGGTGCGGCAGGCCCGCGACCAACCCGGCCAGCACCGGCGTACACCCGGGCTGACCTGCGCTGATACGGATCCTCCTGGTCCTGTCGCACAGCCGGCGGGTTCCCGGCGCCCGAAGGAGTAAACGTCGTCGTCGGCGCCGTGGGCCAACGCCACCGGCGGTGCCCCGGTCGGCCTTACCCGCCGCCCGGAAGAAGCTAACCCGCCGGCTCGTTAGCCTCCGTCACCGCAGGGGTATGGGAGTTCAGTGGCGATAGTGGAGAAAGTGATCGACGCTCCCCCGCAGCAGGTGTTCGACGTGCTTGCCGACGGGTGGACGTACAGCGACTGGGTGGTCGGTACGGCGCACGTGCGCGACGTGGACGACGCCTGGCCCCGGGTGGGCAGCCAGTTGCACCACCGGGCCGGCCCGTGGCCGTTCTCGTTGCAGGACGCCTCGACGGTGCTGGTCTGCGAGCCGCCACACCGTCTGGTGCTGCGCGCCGGGCTGTGGCCGGCCGGGGAGGCGATCGTCGCGTTCACCCTGGAACCGGTCGACGGGGGCGCCACCCGCGTCCGGATCGGTGAGGACTTCGCCGCCGGTCCGCTGCGCTGGGTCCGCAACAAGGCCAACGACCTCGTGCTGCACCTGCGCAACCGGGAGACGTTGGCCCGGCTCTCCGACATCGCCACCCGGCAGAAGGGCCCGCAGTGACGCGGACGGTGGTGCGCCGCCGCCCGCGCTGAGCGCGCCGCCACCTGCGGACGGCCGGACCCACGGGGAGCCTTTTCAATCCGGGTCGGGCAACTGGCTACCCTCTGGGGTAGCCGTGTCCGCAAACCGAGGATGTCCGACATGATCGAGCCCGTCCAACTGCCGTCGCCGTGGCGAGACGTACACCTGACAGTCGTCGTGCCCACCTACAACGAGGCGGGCAACCTGCCGGCGCTGGTCGAGCGGCTGCTCGCGCTGCCGCTGCCGGGGCTGCGCATCCTC
This sequence comes from Micromonospora sp. DT44, assembly GCF_049841635.1. Taxonomy (NCBI): domain Bacteria; kingdom Bacillati; phylum Actinomycetota; class Actinomycetes; order Micromonosporales; family Micromonosporaceae; genus Micromonospora; species Micromonospora sp. DT44. Next base: position 45,479 of record NZ_JBNCKS010000035.1, read on the forward strand.
GTCGCCGACGACAACTCCCCCGATGGCACCGGCGAGGTGGCCGACAAGCTGGCCATCGAGTACCCGGAGCGGATCGAGGTGATGCACCGGGCCGGCAAGGAGGGCCTGGGTCGGGCGTATGTCGACGGGATGACCCGGGCGCTCGAGGGCGGGGCCGAGTTCGTGGCGCAGATGGACGCCGACCTGTCGCACCCGCCGGAGGCGCTGCCCGGGATGCTGGGCGCGCTGCTCTCCACCCAGTCGGGCGTGGTGATCGGTTCCCGGTACGTGCCGGGCGGCGAGCTGGACGAGAACTGGCCGCTGTACCGCCGCGCGCTCAGCGGCTGGGCGAACCTCTACGTGCACACGCTGCTGCGGGTGCGCATCCGCGACCTGACCGCCGGCTTCAAGATCTGGCGGGCCGACGCGCTGAAGGACATCGGCCTGCACCGGGTGCAGTCCAACGGCTACAGCTTCCAGGTGGAGATGCACTACCTGGCCACCAAGCTGGGCCACACCATCCTGGAGGTCCCGATCCGCTTCGAGGAGCGGCGTGACGGCGTCTCCAAGATGACCACCGCGACCAAGGTCGAGAGCGCGCTGATGCCGTTCCGCCTGCGCAGCAAGCACCGCAACATCACTTCCTGAGCCCACCTCGTCGGCCAGGAGGTTCGCGGCGCGAACCTCCTGGCCGACGGTTCAGTTCGGCGGGTAGACGGTCCGGTGGGCCGCGGCGATGGCCGCCGCGTAGGCGGCGCCGGTCAGGGCCCGGTCGCGGGCCATGGCCGCGCGGGCCGCGTTCGCGCCCGGCGCGCCGTGCACCCCACCGCCCGGGTGCGCCGACGAACTGGCCAGGAAGAGCCGGTCCACCGGAGTGTCCGCACGGCCCAGGCCGGGGATCGGGCGCAGGAACAACTGTTGGTACGCGGCGGCGGTGCCCCCACCCAGCGCGCCACCGACCAGGCTCGGGTCGCCCTTCTCCAGGTCGGCCGGCCCGGCCACGTGCCGGCCCACGATGAGCTGCCGGAACCCCGGAGCGGCCGCTTCGAGCACGTCCTCCATGCGCTGCACGTGTTCGGCGATGTCCTCGGCCCGCCAGTTCCGCCGGAACGGCAGGTGGGTGTACGACCAGAGCGACTCGGTGCCCGGCGGCGAGTGGCTGGGGTCGGCCACGGACATCTGCCCGACCAGCAGGAACGGGTCACGGGGCAGCTCACCCCGGGCCAGCTCGCCGGCGTAGCGGGTCAGCCCGTCGAGGTCCGCGCCGAGGTGCACGGTGCCGGCCCCGGCGATCGCCCGGTTGGTCCACGGGACTCCGGCGGAGAGCGCCCAGTCCACCTTCAGCGTCGAGCCGTCCCACCGGAAGTGCGCCAGGTCCTCCACGAGCCGCGACGGCAGGACCGCCGCACCGACGAGGTCGAGGTAGAGGGCGGGCGCCGGCACGTCGGCGAGGACCGCCCGCCGGGCCCGCCACAGCGTGCCGCCCTCGGTGCGTACGCCCATCGCCCGGCCGCGCGCGGTGAGCACCCGGTCGACGCGTGCGCCGTACAGGATGCGGCCGCCGCGTTCGGCGAGGCGGTCCACCAGCGCGTCGGTGATCCGCCGCGCGCCCCCGTCGGGCACCGGCCAGCCGACCTGCTGACCGAGCATGGCCAGCAGCCAGCCGTACACGCCGGAGCCGGCCTCCTCAGGGGACAGGTCGGTGTGCAGGGCGCATCCGGCGAGCAGCGCCGGGCCCCCCTCGCCGTCGAACAGCTCGTCGCCGAGTTTGCGCACCGGCACCACGAGTCGGCGGGCCAGCCGCAGCGCCCCCGCGACCCGCAGCCGGCGCAGCAGACCCAGTCCGCCACGTACCGGCGGGAACGGCGTGGTGATCGTGGTCAGCATCGGCTCGGCCACCTCGAGCCAGTCCGTGTACGCGTTCAGCCAGCGCTTCCCGTCGCCGGGGGCGAACTGTTCCAACGAGGCGGCCGTGGCGTCCGGGTCCCGGTTGATCACCGCGGCCCGCCCGTCGGGCAGCAGGTGCGCCAGCACGTCCGGGGCGTGCCGCCAGGACAGCCCGTGGCGGCCCAGGTCGAGGCCGTTGAGCACGGGCGAGGCGTACCCGAGGGGGTAGAACGAGCTGTAGAGGTCGCTCAGATAGCCGGGCGCGGTGACCTCGGCCGACTGGACGGCGCCGCCGGGTACGGCGGTCGCTTCCAGCACGACCACGTCCCACCCGGCGTCGGCCAGCAGGTTCGCCGCGACCAGGCCGTTGTGCCCGGCGCCGATGACGACGGCGTCCGCGCTCTCCGCGCCGGTGGTAGTCATCCGACCCGCCTACCCGGGGCGCAACCGGGCGAAACGCGTTTGTCTCGCCGGGACCCGGGCATCCAGCGCCGCATGTACACGGTTGCGCAGCTGGTGGGCGGGGTGTGGGGCGCGGGCGGGTCCGGCGGCGAGCTGGTCGTGTGTGATCCGGCGGACGGCGAACCGGTCACCTCGGCGCCGGTCGCCACGGCCGATGAGGTCGGCAAGGCGGCCCAGGCGGCACGCGAGGCGGCCGACGAATGGGCGGCGACCGCGCCGGCCGAGCGGGCGGCGACCCTGCACCGGGCCGCGGACGCGGTCGCGGCGCTCGCCGACGAGCTGGCGGCGGCGGTCACCGCGGAGATGGGCAAGCCACTCGCGGACGCCCGCGGCGGCGTCGAGGCGGGCATCGGCACCCTGCGACAGTACGCGGAACTCGCGCCGCTGCGCGGCGGGCGGACGTTGCACGGCGCGACCGACGCGGTGGACTTCATGACTCCGCAGCCGCGCGGCGTGGTCGCCGCGATCACCCCCTGGAACGACCCGGTTGCGGTGTCGTGCGGGCTGCTCGGCGCGGCCCTGGTCACCGGCAACGTGGTGCTCTACAAGCCGAGCGAGCGGACGCCCGCGACGGGCTGGCTGCTGGCCCGGGCCCTGGACGGGGCGTTGCCGGCGGGCGTGCTGTCCCTGCTCACCGGCGGCCCGGAGGTCGGGGCGGCGTTGGCCGCGCAGGACGTGGACGTGATCGCGCACGTCGGCGCCACCACCACCGGGCGGAAGATCGCCGCCGCCGCGGCCGGCACCGGCGCGAAGGTGCTGCTGGAGAACGGGGGCAGCGACCCGCTCGTCGTCGACGCGGGTGTCGACCCCGAGTGGGCGGCGCAACAGGCCGCACTCGGCGCGTTCGCCAACGCCGGGCAGATCTGTGTCGCGGTGGAGCGGATCTACGTACATCGCGACCTGGCCGACGACTTCGTGGCGGCGCTGGTGCGCAGGGCAGAGGCGTTGCGGGTCGGGCCGGGGCGCGACCCGGGCACCGAGTTGGGCCCGCTCGTGGACCGGCGGCACCGCGACCACGTGCACGGACAGGTGACGGCGGCGGTGGCGGCCGGCGCGCGGGTACGCACCGGCGGGGAGCTGCCGGACGGACCGGGCGCGTACTACCCGGCCACCGTGGTCGCCGACTGCCGGCACGACATGGCGTTGGTGCGCGAGGAGACGTTCGGGCCGGTGGCCCCGGTGGTGGTGGTCGACTCGTTCGACGAGGCGCTGACCTGTGCGGCGGACTCCCCGTACGGGCTGGCGGCCACGGTGCTGACCGCGTCGATGAGCCACGCGCAGCGGGCCTGGCGGGAGTTGCCGGTGGGCACCGTGAAGGTCAACGCGGTGTTCGGCGGGGCGCCGGGCGGGGCCGCGCATCCGCGCCGGGCCAGCGGGCAGGGCTTCGGCTACGGCCCGGAGCTGCTGGACGAGTTCACGGCCACGAAGGCGGTGCACATCGAGGCGCCCGGCGGCGGGCGGTGGTGAGCGGTCCAAGGTGAGCGGACCGGTGGTGAGCGGCACGGGGCGGACGCAGGGGTGGCGCGTCCGTCCCGTGCCACGCTGCGCGTGGGTCAGTCGCCGCGAGCCTTGCGGGTCGCCCGGTCGTTGGCCTTCTCGATGGCCGTGACCAGCTCCGACTTGGTCATGCTGGACCGGCCCGGTACATCCAGCTTGCGGGCCACCGACATCAGGTGGTCCTTGCTGGCGTTGGCGTCCACCCCACCGGCGGTGGGGGCACGCCGCTCGGGGCCTCCACCGGCGGCCTGGCGGTCGCTCGGGCCCTTACGACCCTTGGGCTCCCAGTGGTCGCCCACCTTCTCGAACTGGTGCTTCACCGCGGCGAAGGCGACACGGTGTGACCGCTCGCCCTCGCCGTAGGTCTCCACCGCCGAGTCGTGCGTCTTCGCCCAGGTGCGCTGCGCCTTGTCCGAGGAGCGTCGCAGCGTGCTGGGCAGGTCCTCGCGCGCGGGCATCTCGTCCTCCTGAAGCATCGACAGAGTCACCGTGTCCGTTCCCGGCGAGCGCGGCGGCAAACCCTAGCGGCGTCGGCGGGCCGACGAGCGGGTTTGTCGATTTCCCGCCCTGGGTACCGGCCGGTCCAGGCCAGACCGGACGACCGGTCATCCGGTGGCCGGGGCACAGGGAGCGGGCATGACGACCACGGATCCCGGTACGACACTCACCGGTTCGGGAGTTCCCCGGCGGATCCGGCAACTGAGCTGGCGGACGTGGCGCGGGGTGCTGGTCCGCAGCGTGCAGAACTTCGTGAACGACAACTGTTCGGACTGGGCCGCCGCGCTCACCTACTACGGGGTGCTGGCGCTCTTTCCGTCCGCCATCGTGGTGGTGGCCCTGGTCGGCCTGGTCTCGTCCGGCGAGCGGACCCTCGACACGGTTGTCGACCTGGCCAAGCAGGTGGGTGCCAGTTCGGTGGTGGCCGACGACGACGGCGGCGTGGTCGGGGTGATCCGCTCGGTGGTCGTCCAGCAGAGCAACGCCAAGGTGCTGCTGAGCTTCGGTCTGCTCGGCGCGCTGTGGTCCGCGTCGGGCTTCATCGGCGCGTTCACCCGCGCCTCCAACGCCATCTACGGGGTGACCGAGGGCAGGTCGGTCTGGTGGCTGCGGCCGTTGCAGATCGGCCTGGCCGCCGTGACGCTGGTGCTGCTCGCGGTGGTCGCCCTCGCCCTGATCGTGAGCGGCCCGGTCACCGACGCGGTCGGCGACCTGATCAACGCGGGTGGTCTGGCGCGAACGGTGTGGAGCGTCGCGAAGTGGCCGGTGCTCGCCCTGGTGATGATGGTGCTGCTGTCCCTGCTGTTCTGGATCGCCCCGAACGTGCGCCAACCCCGTTTCCGCTGGCTCACCCCCGGCGGCTTTGTGGCCCTGCTCTCCTGGGCGGTGGTGTCCTTCGGTTTCGGCTTCTACGTCGCGAACTTCGCCACCTACAAAACGACCTACGGCAGCCTGGGCGCGGCCATCGCGTTCCTGGTCTGGCTCTACCTGTCCAACTGTGCCCTGATGCTCGGCGTGCAGATCAACTCAGAGGTGCAGCGCGGCCGGCAGTTGCAGGCGGGCGAGAAGGACGCGGGCGATCCGGTCCTGCCGCCGCGCAAGCCGGCCGAGGACTGAAAGGGACCGGATGTCCGGCCCGGGGGCCGGTTCGTGGCCCGGTGCCGGTTTACCGGACGGGGTGCCGGGTAGCGCAGAAGACATGGAGCGTGGCAACAGCAAGCACGGACCGAGGATCGACGAGCAGATGAGCCAGGAGGTCAGCGGCCTCGTGCAGGGGCCGGGCACCGGCGGCTCACGGGTCGACGAATCCCGGGTTCCCGAGCCGGCCGGTGAGGACCAGCCGGAGGCCACCACGGCCCCGGCGGGCGACCTGCGCACCGGCACCCCGCAGGGGATGAGTTCCACCGACGTGGAGCAGCGCAGCCGGCTCGGCCGATTCATCTCGATGAGCGCCCTGCCCGGCGACCGGCTGGTGCTCATCGCCAGCGCGCGGGAGAACGAGGCGCCCGACGACATCGTGGCGGCGCTGGAACGGCTGCCCGATGGCACCGAGTACCAGACGGTCTCCGAGGTGTGGGCCGCGCTCGGCAACAAAAACGAGACAACCCGCTGGTAGTGATCGCCCCCCGATCCGACAGACAGCGGCCGAAGGAGGATTGACCGATGAGTGGCGTTACCGAACACGTTGAGGTTTCCGTACCTGTGCGGACCGCGTACGACCAGTGGACGCAGTTCGAGGAGTTCCCCCAGTTCATGGAGGGCGTGCAGGAGGTCCGGCAGCTCTCCGAGACGATGACCCACTGGACGGTGGACATCGCCGGTGTCAAGCGCGAGTTCGACGCCGAGATCACCGAGCAGCTTCCCGACGAGCGGGTCGCGTGGCGTTCGACCGGCGGCACCCAGCAGGCTGGTGTGGTGACCTTCCACCGCCTGGACGAGAGCAAGACCCGGGTCACCCTCCAGCTCGAGTTCGAGCCGCACGGTGTGGTCGAGCAGGCTGGCGACAAGCTCGGCATCGTCGACCGGCGCGCCAAGGGCGACCTGGAGCGGTTCAAGACGTTCATCGAGCGGCGCGGTCAGGAGACCGGCGCCTGGCGTGGCTCGGTGGACCGCCCGCAGCCGTGATCGGGCGTACGCGATGAACGATGGCCGCCGGTTTCCCGGCGGCCATCGTCGTGTTCCGGGCCGTGAGGCACCTGTTTGCGATCATCGCGCCCGGGTACCGCTGATGGCATGACGGACGACAGGGTGTGGCGTGACGAGGAGCGGCTGCCGCTGGAGGAGTTGGAGCGCGCCGTGGCGGGTTCCAGCATCGACGGGCAGGCTGACGACGTGACCGGCAACGACGCCGGCGAGGAGGCCGCCTTCGGGCACGGGCCGGCGGCGGCCGACCGGGGCGGCGAGGCGCCGGGGCGGGAGCCGACCGACCCGGAGCGCGCCTACCGTCCGTCCACGACCGGCCGTACCGGACCGGACAACGGATAGTCCACGCCGGGCGGCCCGGTCCGCCCGGCGTCCCCGGACGACCGGCGGGCGCCCAGCTCGTAGAGCACGATCAGCGCCAGCGCGAGCACCACCAGAGCCGGGCCGAGCGCCTGTACCGACACCTTGCTGATCAGCACGCCGAGGCCCGCCGGTACGAGCGCCGCGCCCAGACCGGCGGCGCCGATCTGCAACCCGATGGCGCGGTCCGCGTGCGCCGCGCCGACCCTTTCGGCGGTGGTGAGGGTGAGCAGCGGGAACACCGGCGCGGCGGCGAAGCCGAGCACGACCAGGCCGAGAACGGCCAGCACGGCCGAGCCGGGGACGGCGATCAGCGCCGCGCCGACGGCCATGCCCGCCAGGCTCACCCGCAACACCAACCGGGGCCCGAGCCGTTCGGCCACCACCCCCTGCACCACCCGGCCGACGAAGAGACTCCCCCAGTACGCGGAGACGCAGCCGCCCGCCACCGCGGCGCTCAGGCCGCGCCCCTGGGTGAGCAGCAGGAACGCCCACAGCCCGGCGGACACCTCGATGGCGACGTACAGCGCGAAGGCGAGTGTCCCCGACCAGACGACCGGCAACCGCAGCGTGGCCAGGACCGGCACCCGGACCGGCGCAGCGGTGTCGGACGTTTCCGCGTCCGCCCCGGGAGCGGGATCGCGGCGTCGCCACGCGCGTACGGTCAGCGCGAACGCCGTGGCGAGGGCGAGCTGGGCGGCGGCCACGATGCCGTACCCCCACCGCCAGGCCAGGCCGGCGCTCAGTGCCGCCGTCATGATCAGTGGACCGATCGCCACGCCCAGGCCGAAGAAGGCGTGCAGCCAGTTCATGTGGCGCGGACCGAACGCGCCGGCCGCGTACGCGTTGAGCCCGGAGTCGACCGCGCCGGAGCCCAGCCCGAGCAGCAGCGCGCATCCCACGATAACCGCCAGTACGGGGCTCAGGGCGTATCCGGTCAGCGCCAGACTGGCGAGCAGGGTGCTTCCGGCGAGCAGCGCGCCCACGCCGATGCGGGCCAGCGTGAACCCGGCCAGCACGCTGGAGGTGAGGTAGCCGACGGTGCCCGCGGTGAGCAGCAACCCGACGGCCTCGGTCGGGACGCCGAAGTCCGCCCGGATCGACGGCCAGCCGACGCCGAGCAGGCCGTCCGGCAGGCCGAGGCTGACGAACGCGAGGTAGGCCAGCAGGAGCAGCGCGGCGCGGGGTGGCGGGGGCGAGGTGGACATGGGACAGCATCCTGCCGCAGCGCACCCTACCGGCGGCGGAGGCCGCCCGCCCGCTGCGACAAGAAGTGGTGTCCGGACGGTCGAGAAAGCGGACAGCTCAGTCAGAACCGGCCGATCGGGGGACGGCAAACGCGCGTGTGCGCGTAAGAATTTCGGGATGCATCAAGGCTCCGGAATCCTCTCCACGCGTCAGCGTCGCATCGCCTGGCTCGGCTTCCTGCTCGCCGCGCTCCAGGCACCGGTGTCGGCCCGGCTCGTCTCCGACGACTCGTGGCTGTTCAGCGTCTGCGTCGCGCTGATGGTGGCCACCGTGATCATCGCCGATGACGCCGCCCGTCGCCGGCCCGCCAACGCCCCCAGCGAGTAGAGCGGCCAACCGCACTTTCGGCCAGGGGCGCTTTGTTGATGCCCCTGGCTGCCCGTTACCTGGTCACCGGCCGGAGCCGCCCTCCGGCAGTTCCGGCCGGTGACGAATCAGACGGGCTCGATCGCAAGGCCGGTGATCTGGTCGTCCTTGATGTCGAACACGAGGGCGAAGGACAGGGGCCCGCCAGGGAAGTCACCGTCCCCGGAGGCCACCAGCCGGTCGTCCGCGAACGAGGTGGGCGTGAGCACGACCTTGGGGTTGATCAGGTGCCCCTGGATCCACTCACGGATCTCGGCCGCGCCGGTCCAGGTCTGCCCGTCATCGCGCACGGTGGCCCCGTCGCCGAAGACCGCGGCCAGCTCGTTCGCATCGTGCGCGTTGGTTGCCGTGATGAAGTGATCGACGGCCTTGGGCAGATTGATGTCGTTCATTTTTTCTCTCCAGTCTTCTCGGGTGCCCGGACGCGGGCGCGTGCCGGTGTGCAACAGGCTCAGAAGTCCGCTCCGCGGGAGAGCTTCTCGTTCGCGCGCAGCTCCGCGAGCGCGTTCTCGTGCATCGCGACAACGGCGTCGTAGCCGGAGTTGCCCAGCACGATCCGCTTCGGCGGCACCGGTGCGTTCAACGCGCTGATCACGGCCTGCACCCCGCGAACAGGGTCCCCCGCCTGCTTGCCGTTGTGGTCCACGAACGCCGCCCGGACACCCTCGACCATCGGCACGTAGGCGTCGACGATCTCGTTGACGTCCTCGCTCTGGAAGTAGGCGAAGGCCTTGGTGCGGAACGCTCCCGGCTCCACGACGAGCACGCGGACCCCGAACGGCTCAACCTCCTGGCGCAGTGTCTCCGACAGTCCTTCGATCGCGAACTTCGCCGCCGCGTAGTAGCCGAACCCCAGCGCGCCGACGAGGCCTGCCACCGACGACATGTTCACGATCCAGCCGCTTCCGCGTGCCCGCATACCGGGCAGGACCGCGCGTACCACCTCGACCACGGCGAACAGGTTGAGGTCGAACGTGCGGCGGATCGTCTCGTCAGGCGCACCCTCGATCGAGCCGTACCAGCCACGGCCCGCGCTGTTGACGAGCACGTCGATCCCGCCGAACCGCTCCTCGGCCGTCTTGACCGCCGCACGCACCTGGTCGGCATCGGTGACGTCGAGCTGAAGGACCAGCACACGGTCGCCGTACGACTCAGCCCACTCTCGCAGCTCAGCGGGCCGACGGGCGGTCACCACCACCTGATCGCCCTGCTCCAGGGCAGCCTCGGCGTAGACGAGGCCGAACCCGCCGGGCGTCCCACCCGTGATGAACCAAGTCCTCATGGACTTCTCCTTTCGCTATAGAGCGCAATGTAGCGCTACATGAGCTAATGTAGCAACCATGCAGAACGCACGAGATCGACTCCTGCTCGCCGCAGCGGAGTTGCTGGAGAGCGGCGGCACGGTGTCCACGAGGGCGGTGTGCGATCGCGCCGGGGTGCAGGCCCCGACGCTGTACCACCACTTCGGCAGCAAGCAGGGCCTGATCGACGCCGTGGCGAGCCACGGCTTCACCCAGTACACGGCGGTCGAGAACTCTGGCGACCCGCTGAACGACCTGCGCGAGGGCTGGGACAGACACGTGCAGTTCGGGCTGGAGCACCCGTCGTTCTACGGGCTGCTCTACGGCCGCGCAGAGCCCGGAAAGCCCTGCGCCGTCACCGCTCCCGCGCACGCCGCGTTGCGCGACCGGCTGACCGCCGCCCGGGGCCGACTCAAGGTGCCGGCGGCCGATGCCGCCGAACAGGTGTTGGCCGCCAACGTCGGCATCACGCTCACCTTGATCAGCCAGCCCGAGCCGGATCTCGCACTGTCCGGACGCGTGCGCGAGGCCGCGCTGGCCGGAGTCCTGCGCATGGCCCCCACCGACGCCCCCGCGACTCGTGCGAGCACCGCACTGACGCTGCGCGCGCTGGTCGGCGACGACCCGGGCGACCTCACCCCTGGCGAACAGGCGCTGCTCGGCGAACTGCTGGACCGCCTGGCCCGCTAGGAGGGTCGGTGGCGAAGTCGGTCATGACCTCGACACGAGCCCTAGTCCGGGTAGGAGGGGTCGATCACCATCTCCCGGATCTCGATGATGCCGGGCCAGTGCCGGGAGACCGGGTCCGTGCCGCGGCGCAGCCAGAGGGTCGTGCCGTCGGCGGCCGTCGCGGTCTCGATGACGTGGTCGGCGTCCGCCTCGATGCGGCCGGTCTCCACCGACCCCAGGCCGAGCCTCGCCGCCTCGGCCCGCAGGTCGCCGCGAGCGAGGTACACCAGAGCACCGCGGCCCAGGTCCACCCCGACCGCAGCCACCCCGACCTTGGCCAACCACGGCTGCAACGCCTCCACCGTCCCGGCGAACGTGGTCGCCGGCACGGCGACGAAGAGCCGGGCCACCACCTCGGCCCCAGCCGGCGCGATGTCAAGGGTGCGGTCGGGGCTGAGAGCGGTGCCGTGGGTCGCGCCCTCCCAGCCCAACTCCTGGTCGGCCCGGTTGATCACCAGGCGGGTGGCCGGCGGGCCGGACGGCGGTCCCAGGGTCTCGGCGTAGCGGACATTCGACGAGTAGACGAAGTCCTGCTCCCGCCAGCCGAAGCGGCGCAACAGTCCGGAGGCCAGGTCACGCATGGCGCGTTCCTCGTTGACGGCGACGCGCCAGCCGGACAGCAGCAGGTCGGCGCGCTCGATGTCGACGTCCATCCCGTCGGCGCCGAGATCGTCGGCGAGTGGAGCGTACCGACGCAGCGTCACGGCGGTGCTCGCGGTCCCGCGCTCCAGCCTGAGCATCGCCCTCATCATGAACGGCGGCTTCCTGTCCTTTGCCATGAACGCTCCTCACGAATGACGGGGCCCGGCGAACCGGGCCCCATCATCCACATGCCGCCAGTCCGTTGTCAGTCCGGTCGGGCCTCGTGCCCCGACTGGCCCCGCGTGCGGCGGCGCTCCTTCATCTCCGCCTCGTAGAGGTGGCGCCGTCCGCCCACCAGCTCGTCGCGGGCCTGTTGGTCCAGCTCCCGGAACAGCGCGTGGTAGCCGTCGTCGAAGTCCTCGACGATCTGGAACGTCCACCGGCCGGCGATCACGTTGCGGCCCAGCAGCTCGGTGTCGATCCGCTCGGCGATCCGGTGGTGCCCGGCGGCACGGAACGTCTCCACCGCGTCGTCGAGCATCAGGTCGGCGTGCCCGATGAGCTGGTGCAGCGAATACAGGTGCCCGCGGGCCCGCTCGACGCACTCCAACGCCTCGCTGAGCTTGCCCAGCGCGGCGACCGTCTCGTCGCTCACCCCGGCCGGCCGCCGGTGCTGCTCGTCCGGCCCGTCCGCCCGCTGCCCCATCGCCGATCCCACCCTCTGTGCCGTCCTGCGTCGTCGGGTGCCTGGTGCCCCGTCTGTGCCGGATCAACCCTCGCGGTCAGCCTCGCTCGTCCGGTGGCACAACCCACAAGCGCCGAGCGGCCGAGGTCGGTCGATCACCGGTCGGTTAGCCTCGGTCACCATGCGTGTGCCGTTCAACCGGGTCGCCTCCCCGACCGCCGTCGAGTCGGCGCGGTCCACCCTGGCCGCCCTCACCGTCTTCGTGGGCACCGCCGGCCTCGCGGCCGCCGCCGCGCGTCCCGGGCTGCTGGCGCTGGTCGACCAGCACGCCGCCGCCGTCCGCGACAGCCTGGACGGTGACCGCCGGCCGTTGACCGCCGCGGCGCTCGCCGGCTACGCCGAGGGGGTACGCGCCGCCGCCCTGGAGCACGGGTGGGCCCCGTCGCGCGGGTCGGTGGACTGGAGCGCGCCGGAGTGGCCGCTGACCCGGCTGGTCGCCGTCTGCGCGCTGGCCCGCTCGCTCGAGCGTTCCTGACCGCGCGAAGGGCGCCCACCGACTGGGTGGACGCCCTTCTCCTGGCACGGGTCGTGCCCGGTTACGGACGCTGGTCGGCCGCACCGGACTGGTACGTGCCACGCCCACCCGACACCGTCGACTGCTCGTCGACCCGGGGCATGGCCTGGGTCCGGTCGCCGCCACGGTCGGCCATCTGCCGCTCCATGTCGCCGCGCCCCGCCGAGGCGGCCCGCCGGTGCTCCTGCACCGCCCGGGCTTCCCGGGCGGCCCGGTCCAGCCAGCCGTCCCAGCGGTTCTGCATCGGCTTGACCAGGCCACCGCCGACGCCGATGATCAGGATGCCGGCGACCGTGGCGAGGACCGCGATCAGCACCGGAGTGGTGACCGTGGTGGCGATACCCACCTGGTTCAGGGCGGCGATCACGCCGAGCGCGATGATGAAGATCGCCGTCAGGTCCGCCAGGACCTTGCCGTACGAGAGTCCGCCCAGCGCCCCGGTGACCAGATCCCGGACGGCGTTGGCGATAGCGGCCGCGACCACCACGATGACGATCGCGATGAACGCGCGCGGCAGCCAGGCCACCACGCCGCTGATCAGGTCACTGATCGCGTTGGGCCCCCAGACTCCGAAGGCGAACTGCAGGGTGAACAGCAGGACGGCGTAGTACGCCAACCTGGCCAGGATGTCGCTGGCGTCGTACTTCGTTCTCTCGAGTGCCCGTTTGATGCCTCCGCGTTCGACTGCTTCGTCGAAGCGCACCCGTTCCAGCACCGCATCCACGATCTTGAGGACCGCTCTGGCGATTAGCCAGCCGACCACGAGGATGACGATGAAGGCCACTGCCTTCGGGATGAAGAGCAGCACCGACCTCCAGGTGTCGGCGATGGCGTCGCCGATGTCGGCCTGCCGCACCGCGAGGGTTTTCAGCATGATGTCCCTCCTGTCGCGTGGACTGCGCCGGGCGCATACCCGGCCACCGGTGCGGCAGTCCGGGCGGCTCACTGCCATTTTTCCGACAAGTCGACTAACAGGGGCCTTGACCTGCCCGAACAGCAACCACGCCGGGGGTGTCGGCGACCCGCGCACATGATCGGATGCGGCTGAGCGACGGCCGGCTAGGCTGCGAATATGCCAGGAACGGTCGGGCGAGTCCCCACGCCAGCAATTCCGGCCCCCGGCGCATCCACCGGGCCCGGCCCCGCAGCCGTGCTCGCCCACGACTGGTCCGCCACCGCGCTCGGCCCGCCTGAGGGGTGGGACGCGGCGGTCCGGGCCGTGGTGGGGCTGATCCTCGCCTCGCCGATGCCGATGGCGCTGGCGTACGGCGACGACCTGGTCCTGCTCTACAACGACGGCTACGCCGAGTTGCTGGGGAGCAAGCATCCGACCGCCCTCGGTCGACCGGCCGCCGAGGTCCACGCCGACGTCTGGGAGCTGCCCGGCTTCGGTGACGCGATCGAGCGTGCCTACCGCGAGGGTGTGCCGTTCCTGGAGAAGGAGTCGACGCTCCCCCTGATCGGGGAGAGCGGCGGTGTCGAGCAGGTGGTCTTCACCCGCAGTCACTCGGCCGTACGCGACAGCGCGGGGCAGATCGTCGGAATCCTGACGGTGGCCGCCGAAACCACCCACGTCACCGAGCAGTTGCAGAGTCTCAGCGAGGTGGCCGCAGCGCTCGCCGGCACCCTCACCCTCGACGACGTGGCCCGGGTCGCGCTGCGCCACACCATCGGAATGTTCGACGCCGACCGGGTGGCGTTCGTGGTCGACGAGGGTGGCGGCGGCTGGCGGATGGTGCGTCGGGTGCGCGGCGAGTTGATGGACGAGGCCGACGAGCGGCTGCCTCCGCTGTGGCGGCGGGCGCCAGCCGACTGGAAGGGTCCCGTCGCGCTGGCCGCCCGGTCGGGCGAGGCCCTGTTCATCAGCGACGGCCAGCCGCTGCGCGAGACCGCCGTGGACCGGCATGACGAGAAGATCCGCTCGATGGCCACGCTCCCGCTGGGCACGTCGGTGGTCCGGGGCGGGCTGACGGTCGGCTACCACGGCGCACACTCCTGGTCGGCCGCCGAGCGGGCGCTGCTCGCCGCGGCGGCGGAGCTGATCGGCCAGGCCGCCGAGCGGGCGCGGCGGTTCGAGACCCAGCACGGCACCGCCCAGTTGCTGCAACGCAGCATGCTGCCCGAGCACCTGCCCGACCTGCCCCGGCTGCGGATCGCGGCCCGCTACGACCCCGGGGTGGACGGCAACGCTGCCGGCGGCGACTTCTACGACGCGTTCCTGCTGCCCACCGGCGCGCTCGGCGTGGTGTTGGGCGACGTCGCCGGGCACGACGTCCAGGCCGCAGCACGGATGGGGCAGGTGCGGGCGGCCCTGCGCGCGCTGGCCCTGGCCGATCCGGCGCCGGACGCGGTGCTGACCGGTCTGGACCGGTTGGTGACCAGCCTCGGCGCGGAGGCCGGCAGCCACGAGCTGTTCGTCACCGTGGCGTTCGGGGTCATCGACGCCGAGCGGCGGGAACTGACCCTGGCCAGCGCCGGTCATCCCGCTCCCCTGATCCGCCGGTGTGCGCCCGACGGCCGCACGCACGCCGAGTACGTGCAGGTGCCGGCCGCTCCCCCGCTGGGACTGGGCGGACGACCGACCACCGTCACCGTCGCATTCCCGCCCGGCGACACCCTGCTGCTGTTCAGCGACGGCGTGGTGGAGCGGCGCAGGCAGAGCTTGAGCGCCGGGATGGACGCCCTCGGCGACGCGGTGGCCAAGGCCGGCACCAGCGACCCCCGTGCCCTCTGCGCGGTGGCGACGGCGGCGGTGTCCGGTGGCACCGAGGACGACGTTGCGGTGCTGGCGGTCGAGCACGCCCTCAAGCCGAGCCGGTCGGCGGCGATGGAGATGCCGGCGGAGCCGACCGCGCCGAGCCGGGTCCGGCACTGGATGACCGGTCAGCTCACCGAGTGGCGGGTGCCCGAGTCGGTGATCGGCGCGGCGGTGCTGTGCACCAGCGAGCTGACGACCAACGCGTTGCTGCACGCCGGCACGGCCGCCCGGGTGGAGATCGATCTCAGCCCCGAACGCCTGCTGGTCTCGGTCGCCGATTCCGGCACGCGGGGCACCGTGACCCGGGCGCGTACCGACACGTTGAGCAGTCGCGGGCGTGGACTGGGTCTCATCGAGGAGCTGAGTGACGCCTGGGGCACCGACCCGTCGGTGCGCGGCTCGACGGTCTGGTTCGAGATCCTGGTCCCACCGGCCGAACCACACTGAGTCGTACCCACCGATCCGCGGGGCGAGTCAGCCGATCGCGCAAGGGGTAGGAGTACGGCCATGGCCAACGAACAACCCCAAGGGGTGCTCTTCGACGTCGACGGAACGCTTGTCGACACCACCTACCTGCACACGGTGAGCTGGTGGGAGGCGCTGCGCCAGGCGGACCGGCCGGTGCCGATGGCCACCGTGCACCGCTCGATCGGCATGGGTTCGGACAAGCTGCTGGATCACCTGCTCGGCCCGGAGCGTGACCGCGACGAGGATCCGAAGCTGCGCGAGGCGCACGACACCCTCTACACCGAGTACTGGGAACGGCTGACGCCGCTGCCTCGGGCGGCGGACCTGCTGCGCGCCTGCGCCGAGCGCGGGTTGCGGGTGGTGCTCGCCACCTCCGCCGCCGAGCATGAGGTCGGCGCGCTGCGCCGGGCACTGAACGCGGACGACGTGGTGGACACCGTCACGTCGTCGGCCGACGCCAAGGAGAGCAAGCCCGCGCCGGACATTCTCGAAGCGGCGCTCGATCAGTCGGGGCTGGCCGCCGAGCGGGTCGTCTACGTGGGCGACTCGGTGTGGGACGTCGCGGCGGCCGGCAAGCTCGACATCCCGTGCGTCGGGTTGACCTGCGGCGGCACGAGCCGCGGCGAACTCGCCGGCGCCGGCGCGGTGGCGGTGTACGACGACCCGGCGGCGCTGCTCGCCGAGCTGGCGGACTCCCCCCTCACCCGACCGAGGTGAGAACCACTCCGGTTCGTCCGGGTCGACGCGCTTAGCCACCAGTCTCGCGGGGCATGGTCTGTGGCCACCTGCCCGCACCGTGCGGGTGCGGCGAGAGGGTGGTGTCCGTGGAGCCGGTAGATGTGGCGTTCGCGTTGGTGGGCGTGGGCGCCCTGCTCGCGGGCATCCTGCCCCGGGTGTTGGAGCGCCGACCGTTGTCCATGCCGATCGCGTTCCTCGCCCTCGGCATGCTGGTCTTCCTCCTCCCGATCGGACTGCCCACACCGGACCCGCTGGCCCATCCCGAGCTGGCCACTCACCTGACCGAGATCGGGGTGATCGTCGCCCTGATGGGCGCCGGGTTGAAGATCGACCGACCGTTGAGCTGGGCCCGGTGGTCCTCCACCTGGCGACTGCTGGCCATCGCGATGCCGGTGTGCATCGCGGCGGTGGCGCTGCTCGGCTGGTGGTGGGCCGGTCTGGTGCCCGCGGCAGCATTGCTGCTGGCCGCCGCGCTGGCCCCGACCGACCCGGTGCTCGCCGCCGACGTGCAGGTCGGCGAACCGACGGATGTGGAGGACTCCGAGGACGAGGTCCGCTTCGCCCTGACCTCGGAGGCCGGCCTGAACGACGGGCTGGCGTTCCCGTTCGTCTACGCGGCCATCGCCATCGCCTCGACCAGCCTCGCCCCCCGCGCGTGGATGGCCGAGTGGTTCACCGTGGACGTGCTCTGGAAGGTCGGCGTCGGGGTGGGCGGCGGCCTGCTCATCGGCTGGCTGCTCGGCAAGCTGTTCTTCCGGGCGCCGAGCGAGTTGCGGCTGGCCCGGCACGCCGAGGGGTTCCTGGCGCTGGCCGCCACGTTCCTCGCCTACGGGCTGGTGGAGGTGGCCGGCGGGTACGGCTTCCTGGCGGTGTTCGTGGCCGCGCGGGCCATCCGGGCCGCCGAACGGACCCACGAGTTCCACTCGGTGCTGCACGACTTCGCCGAGCAGGTCGAGCGGCTGCTCACCCTGGTGTTGTTGCTGCTGCTCGGCGGCGCGATCGTGGGCGGCCTGCTCGCGCCGCTGACCTGGCCGGCGGCGGCCGTCGGGTTGGCGCTGGTCTTCCTGATCCGGCCGGCCGTCGGCTGGTTGTCGCTGCGCGGCGCGCCCGGTCGGCCGGCGGAGCACTGGGTGATCTCACTGTTCGGTATCCGTGGGGTGGGCTCGTTCTACTACCTGGCGTACGCCACCACGAAGACGGACTTCCCGCAGGCGGAGCTGCTGTGGGCCACGGTCGGGCTGGTGGTGCTCGTGTCCGTGGTGGTGCACGGCGTCGCGGCGACCCCGGTGATGCAGTTGCTGGACCGCGAGGGCGAACGCACCGAGGACCCGTCCGAGTCCGAGGCCCAGCCGGTGGCCGCCGCCGGGCATCCCTGAGCGCGCCGGGACTCCTCAGCCGAGGCGGGCGACGATCGCGCGACCGAGGTCCCGGCCGGAACGCCAGGCGCTCTGCACGCGGGGTGGGCCGAAGGCGTCGCCGGCCAGGCCGATCCCGTCCGCGTCGAGGTGGTGGGTGACGTCGGTGGGTTCGCCGGTCGGCTTGGCGTACGTCCAGCGGTGCACGTGCACGTCGGCGGCCTCGTCGGGCAGACCGAGCAGGTCCCGGACGGCCTGCTCGATCGCCGGCCCGGCGGCGCTGGGCTGGGCCAGGTGCCCGGCGGCGAACTCCGGCACGGTGTGCGCGACCAGCACCGGCGCGTCGTCGCCCCGCCGGTCGCCGTCGTCGCAGACGAGGCTGAGCACCGGATGGTCGTTGACGAACGCGCCACGGAAGGTCGGCCAGCGTCGGGACTCGAAGCGCAGCACCGCGGAGAGGGTCGGCGACCAGGTCTGCGCCTGCACGACGCGGGTGGCGTCGGCCAGGGCCGGGTCGAGCAGCAGGGCCGCCTGTGGTCCCGGCATGGCCAGGGCGACGGCGTCGTACGCCTTGCCGTCGACGGTCGGCCCGGGTTCGACCGCGAGCACCAACCGGTCGACGGTCACCGGCACCGGACGGGCCAGGTGTTCGACGAGCGAGCGCAGCCCGCGCGGGGCGGCGTACCGCAGCGGCCCGGGCACCTCGTGACGGCCGTTCGTGTCGTACGCCCAGAAGGTGTCGGTCCACTCGCGGACCAGGCCGGCGGCACGCCACTCGTCGACGACGGCGGCGAAGTCCGGGTCGCTGGCCGTGAAGTACGCGGCGCCGGTGTCGGCGGGGCGGCCGTCGAAGCGTTTGCTGGCCATCCGGCCGCCGCTGACGTGGCCGCGTTCGTGGACCCGCACCGGCACCCCGGCCCGGGTCAGCTCCACGGCGCACGCCACCCCGGCGATGCCCGACCCGACCACCAGCACGCCTGAGGAGTTCACGCTCATCCGATGATCGTAGGGGCATGAACCGGCGGCGATCGGGGTACTGGCACACCTGTTCGAAGAAAGGGTGATGAGGATGACGGACCGTAGCAACGAGCAGGCCGACCCGCGCGGCGCGATCAAGGACCCGGACGAGTGGGTCACCGGCGACGAGCCGCCCACGGCGGCCCAGGAGTCGTACCTGGCCACGCTGGCCCGGGAGGCGGACGCGACGCTCCCGGAAGATCTGACCAAGGCCGAGGCCTCCAAGCGGATCGACGAGCTCCAGGCCGAGACGGGCCGGGGCCAGTAGGCGCGCTGGTCAGCGACGCGGCAGGGTGTGCAGGCGTACGGACTCCAAGCTCCCCCGGGTCGTCTCGGCCTCGATGTAGGTGGCGTGTGGCTGAGAGCGGCGGTCGGTGGGCGACCCGGGGTTGAGCAGGCGCAGCCCGTTGGGGGCCACGGTGTCCCAGGGGATGTGCGAGTGACCGAAGACCAGCAGGTCGACGTCGGGGAAACGGGCCGCGCAGCGCTGTTCACGGCCGGTGCGCGGCCCCGTCTCGTGCACCACGGCGACCCGTAGCCCGTCGAGGTCCACGCGGGCCACCTCGGGCAGCCGGGCACGCAGCGCCGGCCCGTCGTTGTTGCCGTACACGCCGACGAGCCGTCGCGCGCGGGCGGTCATCGCGTCGAGCAGCGACTCGTCGACCCAGTCGCCGGCGTGCAGCACGACGTCCGCCGCCTCGACCGCCGTCCACAGCTGCTCCGGGAGGTCCCGGGCCCGCTTGGGGAGATGCGTGTCCGCCGTGAGCACCAGCCTCATGCCGGCATCATCCCCCGGGCGTGGGCGGTGTGCTCAGCGCGACGCCGGGGTGAAAAAGGCGGGCGGCATGCCCAGGCTGCGCAGCGCCGGGTCCTCTTCGACGTCGCTGAGCACACCGGCGGCGTTGATCAGACCGATATGCGAGAACGCCTGGGGAAAGTTGCCCAACTGCTCCCCGGTCAGCGGGTCGATCTGCTCGGCGAACAGTCCCAGATCGTTGAGTCGCGCGAGCAGCGTCTCGAACAACTCGCGCGCCCGGTCCCGTTCGCCGGCCAGCGCCAGGCAGCAGACCAGCCAGAACGAGCAGATGAGGAACCCGGCCGGGTCGCCGTCCCAGCGTCGCAGCAGGCCGTCGTGGGACAGCTTGTCCTCCACGGCACGGATCGTCGAGCGCATCCGCTCGTCGTCGGCCGGCAGGAACCCCACCAGGGGCATCACCAGCACCGACGCGTCCAGGTCGTCGGACTCGTAACTTCCGGTGTACGCCCCGACCCGCTCGCTCCATCCTCGTTCCAGCACTTCGGCACGGACCTCGTCGCGGGCGGCCGCCCAGCGGGCCACGTCCTGCGGCTCCCCCAGTCGGGCGCCGAAGCGGACCGCCCGGTCCAGCGCCGACCAGCAGTGCACCTTGGAGGACACGTGGTGGTGTTCGATCCCGCGCTCCTCCCACATCCCCGCGTCCGGCAGCGGCCAGTCTTGGGCCGCCTTGTCGGCGAGGGACCGCAGCAGGTGGTAGACGTCCGGCTCCAACGGTTCCAGCCGGTCGCGCATGAGCCAGGCCGCGTCCATCGCCTCGCCGAAGACGTCGGTCTGGCGCTGCCGCCACGCGTCGTTACCGATCATCACGGGCGGGCTGTCGCGGTAGCCGGCGAGCTGGTCGAGGCGGTGTTCGGTGAGGTCCCGCTCCCCCAGCACCCCGTACATGATGGGCACCGGCTCCTCGTCGATCCGGCCCATCGCCCGGCCGAGCCAGGTGAACTGCCGCTGCACCTCGTCGAAGCAGGCCGTCCGCCAGAGCGCCCGCAGGGTCAGGCTGAAGTCGCGCACCCAGACGTACCGGTAGTCGTAGTTCCGGTCCCCGCCGAGCTCCTCCGGCAGCGACGTCGTCACGGCGGCGACCACCGCGCCGCTGGGTCGGTACGTCATGCCCTGCACGATCAGCGCGCTGCGTCGGACATGTTCGGCGTAGATCCCGTGGTACTCGTGCCTGCGGACCCAGGAGCGCCACCCCTCGGCCGTGTCGGCGATGGTCCGGTCGGCGTCGGGCACCTGCGGCTGGGGCGAGTCGTAGGTCGGGGCGTACCCGAGGGTGAAGTTGTTGGTCGTGCCCGCGCGGACGGTGAACGTGCCGGCGGCCTCGCCGTCGCCGCAGGTCAGCGGCACGCTGCCGACCAGGGTGAGCCGGCTGGCCCCGCCGACCGCATCCAGGGCGCCGTCCTGCTCGACGAGGAACGGTGTGGTGCGGCCGTACTCGAACCGAGGTCGGTAGTGCACCCGCATCGGCACCTCGCCGGAGAGGCCCCGCACGCTGCGGACCAGCACCTGTGGCGAGCGGTAACCGATGTCGTGCTCGCGCGCGCCGGGTTCCAGGGCGAGCGCGTCGGTCAACTCCACCTCGCCTGCGGCGGTGCGGAAGACGGTCCGCAGGACCAGGGTGTTGTCGAGGTAGCTGCGTTCGACGGTGAAGTCGTCGGTCTCCGGCCGGATGGACCAGTGCCCGGCGTCCTCGCCGATCAGCCGCGCGAACACCGACGGGGCGTCGAACCGACCCGGGCACCACCAGTTCACCGACCCCGTGTGATCCACGAGAGCCGCGCTGCGGCCGTCCGCGAGGAGGCCGTGGTCGCTGATCTTTGCGGTCTGCACCTGGCTGCCTACCCGGGCCGTCCCCGCACATGCCTCCGGCAGCCGCGGCACCCACCCGCCGGCCCGGCGTTACCACTCGGCACTTGCGGGAAACCGGGCGGCTGACGAGGGAGGATGCTCATGACCTCAGCTCCGGAGCCGACCGCCGCCTGGCGGCCCGGCGCAACCAGTGGTGACGTGCTTCCGTCCGGTCCGGCAGGCCGCCCGTCGACACCGGGCGCGGACGGGCACGGGCCGGAAGGTGGCGCAGCCACCGTGACGATCGGCTCGTACCCGGACTATCCGTCCGCGCAGAAGGTGGTCGACTACCTGGCGGACAACCGCTTCCCGGTGGAGCACACCGCCATCGTCGGCACGAACCTGACGCTTGTCGAGACGGTGCTGGGACGGATGACGACGGGCCGCGCGGCCCTGCTCGGCGCCGGCACCGGCGCCTGGTTCGGGCTCTTCATCGGCCTGCTGTTCGGCATCTTCACCGTCGGCAACTGGCTGGCGGTGATCCTGGTCGGACTGGTCATCGGCGCGATCTGGGGCGCCGTGTTCGGCGCGGTCGCGCACGCCATGACCGGTGGGCAGCGCGACTTCACCTCGGCCAGTTCGCTCCGCGCCGGCCAGTACGCGGTGACTGTCGACGCGCAGCTAGCCGACCAGGCGAGGCAGCTCCTGGGCCGCATGCAGATGCCGGGCTCACGCCCGGCGGAAAACCGCTGAGCCACGGCACGCCGACGCCCCGCCGCCGATCTTGCACTTTCTGCGCTCCCAAATCGACGCAGAGCGGGCATATCAATGACCGAAAGTGCAAGATCGGCGGCACCGGGGCGAGGGCTCAGTACTGGGACTTCGCGACCTCGCGGCGGCAGACGAGGGCGAGACTCATGCCCTTGTCGACGTCGCCCGGGTCGTCGGGCGATCCCCGGTAGCCGTAGCTCGACCCGTCGGGTGACAGCTCGACGTCCACGCCCTTCGCCTTCAGGCACTTGACCACGGCGTACGTGAAGTCGCGGGCCTTCGGGTTGGCGGGGTCCTCCTCCCAGGGTGGGAGCGGGTTGAGGGGCTCGCACGCCTTGTTGGCGGCCTCCCGGGCGGCGTCGCCGAGTGGGGGCTTGCGCTTCTGCCGGATGGCGATGACGTCGAGCCCGTGCTGCTTGAGGCAGTCGTCGTAGGGCTTCATCTTGGCGGCCCGGTCCGCGTCGGTGTCGTCGAGGCGGAACCTCGGCGCCTCGACGGTCGGCGACGCGCTCCGCGACGGCGACGCGGCGGTCGCCGTCTGGAGCGTGGCGACGTCGGGCTGTCCTTCACCGGTCGTCGCGCCGCCGGAGCCGCAGGCGGCGGTCGCCGCCACGATGACGGCCGCGAACACCAGGAACGCCGTGCGCTGCCTCGCCATGCTGTGCCTCTTTCCCGTCGTGTGACCGATTCGGCCCTACCCTGGCGCAGGCATGTCAGGAAGCTGTCAGCTCGGTGTTCGTAACCGGTTCTCCTACTCGCGGGTCAGTCGTGGTACGCCAGTTCGCCGGCGCGCAACGGGACGTCGACCCGGTTCTCGGGCGGCGCGAGGGGGCAGGCCCAGCGGTCGTCGTACGCACAGCTCGGGTTGTAGAGGTAGTTCGCGTCCAGCCGGACCCGGTCACCGGGCAGCAGCTCGACGCCCCGGCCGAAGGTGCCCTTCACCGTGTCGGTGAGGTAGCGGCCCCCGCCGTACGTCTCCTGTCCGCAGGTGCCGTCGCGCAGCGGCACGAACAGTCCGCCCCCGTACGCCTCGATCCACCACAGCGTGAGCGGCCCCCACGACGTCTCGGCCACCGCCACCCGCCGGTACGTCACGACGCCGTCCGGGCCCCCGGTGTCGATGCTCAACTCACCGCTGGCTGGCCGTAGCGGCGCCTCGACCACCGCCTCCGGGTTGGGTGGGAAGTACCGCACGCCCCGAAAGGCGGGCCGTTCGTCGGGCGGGATGGGGCTCTGCGGGTGGGTGGCGAAAAGGTCGTCGCGGCCGGCGCGGAAGCCGACCAGGTCGACGTCGGACAGGTACAGCCGGGCCACCCGCTCGCGCCAGTCGGCCAGTTCGAGGTCGGTCAGCATGTCGGGGACTCCTCGTCGAGGGACAGCTCTCCGGGCTTCAGGGGCCGGCCGCACGCCTGGCAGCGGACCTCGGCGACGAACACCTCACCGCAGACGTCGTGGATAAAGTTGATGGTGGGCACCTCGGCATCGCTGTAGGTGTCGCCCCAGCGCTTGAGCACGAGGATGACCTGACCGAGGTCCCGACCCTTCTGGGTGAGTTCGTACCCCGCCACCTTGCCGTCCTCGGCGGGACGGGCCTGGAGGATTCCGGTTTCGGCCAGTTTCCGCAGCCGGGCGGCGAGGACGTCCCGGGGTGCGCCGACCGCTCGCAGGATCTCGGTATAACGCGACGCGCCGAAGGCGAGCGCTCGCACGATGTGCAGAGACCACCTGTCGTTGACCGCGTCGAGCGCCACCGCGAGAGTGTCCCGCTCTGGTTTGGAATTCAAACCGGGGGTGCTACGGTTCATCTGGTTGGACATTCAAACCACACTACCCGAGGAAGCACCCATGACGTCGCCATCCGATTCACCCACCAGGCGGGAAACGCCCGTCACCACCCAGCGTGCCGCCTGGCTCTCTCTGGTGATCACCGGGCTGATCATCGGCACGGCGTTCATCGCCGTCTACGTCGGGCTGCAACGTGATCCCACACCGAGCCGCCTGCCGATCGCGGTCGTCGGCGAGCAACTGGCCACCCGCGCCCACGGCGGGTTCGGCGACGCCGTCGCCGTCACGCAGGTGACCAGCGTCGACGACGGTGCCGCACTGGTCCACGACGGCGACGCCGTCGCGGTTCTCAGCGCGGCCTCGCCCGACAGCCTGCGCCTCGACTACGCCGGCGCGAGCGGGTTCAGCGAGAGCGGCGCCGCCCGGCAACTCGTCGCCGGTCTCGGCAAGCAGGCGGGCATGACGGTCCAGGAGAACGACATCGTCCCGTTGGCGAGCTACGACAGTCGCGGGCTGTCCGCCTTCTACGTGGTCTTCGGGGTCACCCTCTCGTCGTTCGTCCTCGCGCAGGGGCTCACCGCCGCCACCGCGAAGGTGCGCCTGCGCCACCGGCTCTACGCGATGGGCGGGTTCGCGGTCCTGATCGGCGTGGTGGCGGCCACGGTCGCCGGCCCGGTGTACGGCTCACTGACGGCGCCGTTCCCCCTGCTCGCCCTGTCGCTCATCCTGCTGTCGGCGGCCAGCGCCTTCACCACGAAGGCCCTCGGCGCCTGGCTCGGGCCGATCGGTATCGCGCTCGCCGTGCTCACCCTCACCACCATCGGCAACGCGACGAGCGGAGCGACGATCGGCGTCGACCTGCTGCCGGGCTGGGCGCAGGCGATCTCGGCGAAGCTCCCGCCGGGCGCGGCCGTCCGCGCGGTGAACAACTTCGGCTACTTCGGCGGCTCGCACACGCTGGTGCCGCTCGCGGTGCTCGCCGCCTGGTTCCTGGCGGGGCTCGGGTTCGTCCTGCTCCGACAGCGGACCGCACCGCGACGTCCGCTCGCCGCCGAGGCCGGCCGATGACCGCCCGGGTCAGCCCGTACCTCAGCTTCGCCGGCAACGCGCGGGACGCCATGCGGTTCTACCGGTCCGTCTTTGGGGGCAGTCTCCAGATCGCCACCTTCGGCGACCTGCACGGCCCCACCGCAGCGGCGGCCGACGACCTGATCGCGCACGCGACGCTCAAGGGCGAATCCGGGATCGTGCTGATGGGCTCGGACCGGACGCCGGGCGACGACGGGGCCGGCGGCACGTCGTCGATCACGCTGGGCGGTGATGACGAGACCGAACTCACCGGATACTGGGAGCGACTCAGCGAGGGCGGCGTCGTCACCGTCCCGTTCGCCGAATCGCAGTGGGGCGCCCGCTACGGCAGGTGCACCGACCGGTTCGGGACCGACTGGCTGGTGAACCTCACGCCACCTCCGGCGTCCTGACCAGGGCCGGAGTCGCGGCGAACGACGGCCGGGTGAAGCATGGACCGCCATGCTCGCCCGGCCGTCACCGTTGTGGCCAGTTGCTGAGAACAGCGTCGAGGGCATCGAGGGTACGGGCCCAGGAGTCGTCCGTCGGGCGCGGCGTGTGGCGGAAGCCGCCGGTCCGCTCCAGGCTCACGAAGCCGTGGAACGTGCTGTGCATCATCCGGACGGCATCGGTCTGGTCGGGCTCGGCGAGCCGGTAGCCGCGCAGGATCGCCCGGGTCATCTCCGCGTGTCGGACACCCGCGCTCGCGGCGGCGGTCTCGGGATCGAGGTCGATCTGCATGGCGGCGTAGCGGCCGGGATGCCGCGTCGCGTAGTCCCGGTACGCGTTGGCGAACGCGACCAGCGCGTCCTTGCCGGCCCGGCCGGCGAGCGCGTCGGAGACCTGGTCGGCCAGCTCGGCGAGCGCCAGCAGAGCGATCCGGACGCGCAGGTCGTGCGCGTTCTTGAGGTGGAAGTAGAGGCTCGCGTCCTTCACACCGAAGTGCCGCGCGAGGGCGGCGACGGTCACGTTCTCGACGCCCACCTCGTCGGCCAGGTCGGCCGCCACCTGGGTCAACCGCTCGACCGTCACGCCGGCACGTGCCACTCGCCACACCCCTCAACCTAGCCTTGTTAATCGCTTGCCTAATAGAGCTAGGCTACTACCTATGCTAGCCATCACCGAACCCGCCATCCGCGCCTCCTTCGTCAACTGCACGCAGGGCGAGGCGAAGCGGCTGGCCGTACCGGTCGACCTGGAGACGTACCCCTGGGACGACCTCGACTTCCTCGGCTGGCGGGACCCCGCCGCGCCGCAGCGGGCGTACCTGGTCGCCGAGACCGACGACGGCCCCATCGGGGTCGCGCTGCGGGTGGCGCCGCAGCAGACCGGGCGGGTACGACGCAGCATGTGCTCCTTCTGCCTGACCACCCACACCGGCGACGGCGTCTCGCTGATGACCGCGCGCAAGGCCGGCCGCGAGGGCCGGCAGGGCAACTCCGTGGGCGCGTACGTCTGCTCCGACCTGGCCTGTTCCCTCTATGTGCGGGGCAGGAAGGACGCCGGGCGGCGGATCGAGGAGACCCTCACCCTGACCGAGAAGATCGACCGCACCAGCGGCCACCTGGCCGCGTTCCTCCGCCGGGTCACCGAGTAATCGGCGGCTGCTCAGCCAGGCTCTTACCACGGGAGAGACCGGCGTCGGCGTAGCCGTGCCGGCGGTAGAAGCGCACCGCACCGACGTTGCGGTGGTGGATGCCAGCCGACAGATACGTGACCCCCCGGTCGCTTGCCCACCGTTCGGCCGCCGCCAGCAACGCTGATCCCACCCCGAGCCCTCTGGCCTCGGGCAGCACCACCGTGTGGACCTGGGCCGACGGTTCAGGACGCAGGATCTGATGGTCGGGCGGGTCGGAATACCGCAGCACTTCGACCATCCCGGCCACCTGACCGTCGTGGCCCTCAGCGACGAGGACACCATCCCGCCCGGCCTCGTCGGCCACCATGGCCGCGAAGTGGCGCACTACCGCGTCACGCGGCGGAACGCGGTAGGTGGCGGCGTCGAGAGCAACGTGGGCCTCAGCGTTGGCCAGGCGCAACTCCACCAGTGACGCAACATCCGCCAAGCTCGCTGGCCGAACCGTTGGCCGGGTCTCCTGCACCATCCCGATCCTAGGGTCGAGGCAGCCACTTGGCAGCCCGGCCATGATCGCCAGGACAGGGCCTCGGCCGACGCCACGCGTGTGATCGCTCTGTCGAGCCGTCTGAGATATGGGCCTAGCGGTCGGTGGACAGGCGGGCGTGCAGGTGCTCGTCGTAGCGGCGGCCGTCGCCGTACCGGTACGACTCGCGTAGCGTCCCCTCGGCGGGGTAGCCGGCCCGGTCGGCGACCCGGCAGGACGCCGGGTTGGCGACGGCGTGACACAGCTCGATCCGGTGCAGCCGGAGGTCGTCGAACGCCCACGCGGTGAGCCGGGCGACGGCCCGCGTCGCGACACCGCGCCCGCGCGCCGCCGGCATCGTCCAGTAACCGATCGAGGCGTCGCCGTGCCGGATGTGGTGCAGCGACACCGAGCCGAGCAGTTCGCCGTCAGCGGCGTCGGCCACCGCCAGCGAGGCGTGGTCACCGGCCGACCAGTCGGCCCGGCGACGTACCCAGAGCAGGGCGACCTGGTCGTCGACCGGGCCGTCGCCCTGCGGGTTCCACTGGGCGATGGCCGGGTCGCGCAGGGCGTTGAGCACCGCCGGGGCGTCCGCGTCCTTCCAGGGGCGCAGCAGCAGGTCGTCGGCGGTGAGCTCCACGTGTTCCACGAGGCCGGAGTCTGACACACTCCGCGCCGGTCCGGCCGCCGGATTACTCAGAGGCTCCTTCAAAGCTGTACGAAGTGATCCCGCAACCAGACAGGCGTGACGCAGGCAAACCTGAACCCCACTAGTTGAATTTTTAACTAGTGCTAGTGTCGTGGTCGTGACCGAGAGCCTGGACAGCACCCGAGCGGCCTCCTGGCGCGCCTACATCGAGGCCAGCCAGCGCCTGTTCACCCAGATGGAAGACGACCTACGGGCCGACAGTGACCTCAGCTTCGCCGACTACCACGTGCTGGTTCTGCTCTCCGAAGCGCCGGGGCAACGGCTGCGAATGGGCGAACTTGCCGGCCGTCTGGTCTTCTCCCCCAGCCGCCTCACGTACCAGATCTCCTCGATGCAGCGGCGCGGCCTGGTCAGCAAGGAGCCCTGCCCGGACGATCGGCGCGGCAGCGAAGCCGTACTGACCGCCGCCGGGCTGCTCACCCTGACGGAGGCCGCACCCCACCACCTGGCGTCGGTGCGTACCCATCTGATGGACGACCTCGACGACGCCGAGGTCGCCTGCCTCACCCGGATCTTCGACCGGCTCGGCCGCCGCCTGCGGGCGGCCGAGACCACGTCGAACACCCACGCCACACGCTAAGGAGCCCTGCGATGCCTGCGATCACCGTTGACAACGTCCTCGTTCTGCCCCGCCTGCCCAAGCTTCACAAGGCCACCACGATCCGCAAGGTCCGCAAGGTGACCACCGCGCCCAGCGGCTTCGAGGGCGAGGGCTTTCCGGTCCGCCGGGCCTTCGCCGGGGTGTCGACGACCGACCTGGACCCGTTCATCCACCTCGACCAGATGGGTGAGGTCGACTACGCGCCGGGTGAGCCGAAGGGCACCCCGTGGCACCCGCACCGCGGCTTCGAGACCGTCACGTACATCATCGACGGCGTCTTCGACCACCAGGACTCGCAGGGCGGCGGCGGCACCATCACCGACGGCGATACCCAGTGGATGACGGCCGGCAGTGGCCTGCTGCACATCGAGGCGCCGCCGGAGCACCTGGTGACGAGCGGCGGCCTCTTCCACGGCACGCAGCTCTGGGTCAACCTGCCGCGCAAGGCCAAGATGAACCCGCCCCAGTACCAGGACATCCGGGGCCGGGAGTCCGCGCTGCTCACCACCGAGGACGGCGGCGCGCTCGTCCGGGTCATCGCCGGTGAGATCGCCGGGCACAAGGGGCCGGGCTCCACGTTCACGCCGATCACCATCAGCCACGTCACCGTCCAGCCCGGCGCGCAGGTCGACCTGCCCTGGAAGCCCAACTTCAACGCCCTGGTGTACGTCCTCGGCGGGCGCGGCACCGTCGGCGCCGAGCGCCGGCCGGTCCACACCGGCCAGCTCGCGGTGCACGGTCCGGGCAACGCGCTGCGCTTCAGCGCGGACGCCACGCAGGACAGCAACACCCCGGCGCTCGACCTGTACATCATGGGCGGTCAGCCCATCCGCGAGCCGGTGGCGCAGTACGGGCCGTTCGTCATGAACACCCGCGACGAGCTGCTCCAGGCGTTCGAGGACTTCAAGGCCGGCCGACTCGGCGTCATCCCCACCGAGCGCATCCCGCACACCGACGGCATGCGCCGACGTCCCTGACCCGGACACTGCGAAGGCCCCCGGAGCGATTCGGGGGCCTCTTGCGTAGTACGGGTCAGGCCGTCTCGTGGGCCTTCGCCATGTCAACGAAGCCCTGCCACTGCGCCGGCCCGAAGGTGAGTGTCCCGCCGTCACGGTCCTTCGTGTCGCGAACAAGGACGACACCGGGGAGGTTGTCGGCGACCTCGACGCAGTCGCCGCCGTTGTTGCCGCTCTTGGTGCTCTTGCGCCACCGTGCGCCGGTCATGTCCATGATGCTGCCGCTTCCCTGATGGGGTCCAGGGTTTGCGCTCGCGATAGGGCCTCGCCGCGAACACGCTCCCATCGTCGTTCGAGCGTAACAATGTCCGGCGTCTGATCGACGATCTGCGCGGCCGCCTGGCTGTCCACGTGCGCCACTCGCCCCCCGTCCGGCATGTCGGCGATGGTGAATGGGCCGCCGAGGCCCGGGTACATGCCGGCCGAAATCGGCACCGCGTAGAGCTGCACTGCTGGCATTGCCGACCATTCGACAAGTCGGTTCAACTGCTCGGCCATCATGGCCCGGTTGCCACCGGAGGTGCGCCGAAACACCGACTCGTCGACAACGGCGATGAGCAGTGGTGGCCGATCTCGTCGCAGGATCGCCTGTCGGCCGATGCGAGCCGAGACCAGGTCATCGACCTCGGCCGGGGTCAGATCTTCGCCCGCCAACGTGGCGCGGGCATACGCCTCCGTCTGTAGCAGGCCGGGCACCCATGCGAGCTGGTAGCTGCGCAGCGACAGGGCTTCGCGCTCAAGGTCCGCCCAAAGACGGAACCAGGAAGGCTCGCGACGTTTCAGAACGTCCGGCCAAAGGTCCCCCTCCTCATGCCCAAGCAAGGCTGCGACTTTGGCCCGATGACGGGTCTGCGGGACGCGCCCCGGGTTCGCCCACTTGGCTGCGGTCTTGGGGTCAACACCGATCTGAGCTGCAAGGCTGTCTGCCGTCTCGCCAGCGGCCGACATGGCCTCGATGACTGCGTGGTTCATCCGATAACTCCTTGGTACGTCCCAGGCGTCCACAGAAGATAGTGCAACGCTGTGTATTCGTGAGGCAACAGGCGGCAAGGTGGCAACAGATGGCGCGGCCGGTAGGGACCCGAACCCGGCGGACGCGTTCGTACCGGGGCCGCCCCTGACCGGCGAGCACTCACGGGGCGGCCCCTTCCCACGACGACAGCGCAAAGGAGGCACTGTGCGCTTCACGTTCTGGCGCAGCGAGGCCATCCCGACGGTGGGCCACCTGATCCGGGCACAGCGGACGAACGGGGGTCGGTCGTGATCTCCGCGCAGGTTCCCGGACCCGAGCGCGGGCCGGTCGCGGACCGTCCGCGCCGGTACGGCCAGGCCCCGCCGCACACGCCGCTACGCCCCCACTGGGCCTGCCGCGCCGACGGGCAGCCGTGGCCCTGCGCGACCGCACGCCTCATGCTGAAAGCCGAGTACGAGAGCAAGATGCCGAGCCTGTCGATCTACCTGGCCGGGCTGCTGTACGACGCGATGCGGGACCTGTACCACCTCAACCCACACGACGGGCCGAGCCCGCGAGCCCTGTACGACCGGTTCGTGGGATGGGGACCGTTCCGCAGACCGATCGTCGAGCCTACGACCGTGGGCTTGACCCGTTTTGACGGACAGGGTCGATGTGTTGATCTTATTCAGGCTGCTTGGTTTGTCGGTAGCCGGTGCAGGTAGGTGGCCTCGAACGCGGCAGGGCTGAGGTAGCCGAGGGTGGAGTGTCGGCGGCGGGTGTTGTACCAGCCTTCGATGTACTCGAATATGGCCTGGCGGGCGGCGCTGTGGGTGGGCCAGGGCTGGCGGTGTAGTAGTTCGGTTTTGATGGTGGCGAAGAACGATTCGGCGACCGCGTTGTCCCAGCACTGCCCGCGTCGGCCGACGGATAGGCGGATGCCGTGGGCGGCGGCGAGGCGGGCGTGTTGGTCGCTGGTGTATTGACAGCCGCGGTCGGAGTGGAACACCAGTCCGGACGGCGGGCGGCGCCGCTCGAGGGCATCGGTGAGGGCGGCGTCGATCAGGTCGGTGCGGAGGTGCTCGGCGACGGCCCAGCCCACGACCCGGCGCGAGGCCAGGTCGATGACGGTGGCCAGATACAGCCAGCCTTGCCAGGTGTTGATGTAGGTGATGTCGCCGCACCAGCGGGTGTCGATCGCGTCCGGGTCGGTGTCGAAGTCACGGTTGACCAGGTCAGGTCGTCTGCCGGCGTTCGGGTCAGGCACGGTGGTCGTTCGCCATCGGCGTGGACTCTTGCCGGCCAGCCCGGCGCAACGCATCAGCCGGGCGACGCGTTTACGGCCGTGTCGCAGCCCGGCGTCGGCGAGGTCGGCGTGGACCCGCGGTGCTCCGTAGGTGCCTTTCGACATCGCGTGCACCTGCGTGATCTTCGCGGTGATCTGCGCGTCGACACGCTGCCGTTGGGACTGGACGCCGCTTTGCTGCTG